>NZ_JBHSIR010000008.1:0-279257 GCF_042653605.1 Pseudonocardia sp. GCM10023141 | reverse complement strand
CGAACTCATCATCGCCGCGATCGTGTTATGGCTGCGCACCGGCTTACAGGACACGCCCTAGTAGACCGTCGGCCTACTAGTCGTAGATGCCCGTGACCCACCACCTCCCCTGCCTGCTGATCATCAGCATCGCCGCGGCGTCGTTGGTGAGCACCTGCAACCTGCTGCCGGCGGCATCGGCGCCCGGAGCCCACCACCGCTGCTGCAGTGGCCACGGTCCCGCCCATCCCGTGACGGTGCCGGGCTCACCGTCGTCGACCACCACCGACCGCGGGGGCGCGGACAGCAGGTCGGGCGCGGTGAGCCGCACCGGCTCGCCCGCTGCATCCAGCAACTGGGCAGGCAGCGGTTGCGGGGGCACCGTGGCCGGTGAGGGGGCCGGCAGCCGCCCCGGCCAGGGTGGCGGCGGCTCGTGATCCATGGCGGGGCGCGGCGACCGGCGCGGAGCCGGGACCCGGCGGCGCCGGTTGGTGGACGGCCCGCGACCCGGTGCCATCGGATCGGCGGCGGAGATGCGCCCGGTGGCCGCGAGCACGTCGTCGGGCCAGCCGGCAGGCGCGACGGGCTTGGTGGACACCAGCGCGACATCGGCCAGTGCGCCATCGGTGCCCTTCGCCGCCTTCACGACCCGTGGCCTGCGCACCGGGTTCGCTGCCGGTGCCACCTCCCGGTCACCCCGATCGTCGCCCCACGGCACCAGCCGCACCCTCTCGGCCGGATCGCGCCCGCCCACCAGCACCGCCGTGACCACCGACTCCGGCCCGAGCAGCGCCTGCACCCGCACCAGCGCCCGCCCGGCCCGCTCGTCGGCCTCCCCGATCTCGCCCCAGAGCCCGAGCTGCAGCGCGCCCGCGGCGACCGTCTCCTCCGGCACCAACCACAGCAGCGCCACCGCTCCCGGCCCGCCTGCGGTCGCCGTCGAGCGGGAGCGGGCCGTGAGCCAGGCGTCGAGCTGCCAGCGGACCCGGTCGACCGTGCCGGCCGGGGTGAGCGGCTCGGCGCAGCGCCAGATCCGGTACAGCACCTCGCCGGAGACGGTGCGGGCCCCGACACCGAGCCGGGTGCAGGACAGGCCGTGCCCGGCGAGCGTGCGGTGCAGCCGTTCGGCGAGACCGCGGGCGGCGAAGGCCGCGGCGTCGACTCGATCGACGGGTGGATCGAGCTCGACCTCGGCGGTGAGCTCCTCCGGCGGGTGGCGCCGCACCGGAGGCCGGGGGTCGAGGCCCCTTGCGAGCCGGTGGGCGAGCACGGCATCGGCCCCGAACCGGGACGCGACATCCTGCGCGTCGAGGCCACCGAACGCGCCCAGGCTGCGCAGCCCGAGCCTGCGCAGCAGCCCGATCAGCTCCGACCGGTCGACCCCTGGCTCGCGATCGAGCTCCTCCACCTCCAGCCCGGAGAGGAAGGCCCGCGTGTCGCCCGGCCCGACGGCCACTCCCCTGCGCGCCGCGATGACGGCCGCGAACAGCCCGTCGGCCACCCCGACCTGGCTCTCCGCGCCGGTGCGCGCGGCGACCTGGTCGACCAGCCGTTCGGCGGCCCGCAGCTCACCACCGAAGTAGCCCGCCGGGCCCCTGGCCGGCAGCGCGACCAGCCCCGGCCGGACCACCTCCACCCCGGGCGCCAGCTCCTCGACGGCCACCACCACCGGTTCGAACGCGCGAGCATCGCGATCGGCGTCGGGAGCGAGCACCGCGAGATCCGGGCAGCGAGCCTGCGCCTCCCGACGGCGCAGGCCGCGGCGCACCCCCTGGGCCCTGGCCACCGCCGAGCAGGCGAGCACCCGGTTGGCCCCGATGACCGCTGCGGGCTGCTCGGCGGGCACGTGTGCGGCCGCGGCGGCCGCTGTGACCGGCCAGTCGGGCAGCCACAACGCGAGCACCCGGACCGGACCGGCGCCGCTCGTGCCCTCGCTCATCCCCCCGCTCATCCTGCCGCCCGGATCGGCACCGGTCGAATCTCCCAGGGCTCGGCGACCGGCGCGACCCGGCCACCCGATGCGGGCAGGAGCATCCCGGCGCTGCGGGCCCGCGCGATCCCCCCGCGCCCGCGCACGAGCACCCGGGCCCGCCGGGCCCGCAACCTCCCCACCCCCGCGCCCAGCCCGCCCCACCGCGCATCGGTGCAGCTCAGCTCGGTGTCAGCGCCGGGCCACGGCCCGAGCGACACCAGCACCGCGCCGCGTTGCCGGGCGCGCGCGGCCAGCCGCTGCCGATCGGCGGCGCGCACCCCCGCGCGCACCGCATCGGCGACCACGACCACGTCCATCCCATCCAGCAGCGCGACGAGCACGGCGAGCAGATCGCGGCCGGGCTCCGGGACCAGCGCCAGCCGCTCCAACCGCACTCCCGCCTCGACGGCGGCGAGCAGCCCCAGCGCCGGACGGCCGACGACACCCGCCCACGCCCCGCCGGTGGACGCCTCGGCGAGCAGCGCGAACATCAGCGATGTGGCACCGACCGCATCGGGGAGCGCCACCGTGGATCCCCGCCGCAGCCCGCCCGACGGCAGCAAGGCGGCCAGCGGGGCCGCGACCGGGAGCACCTGGTCGTCGGAGGCCGCCACGGCGTCCTGCGGCCGGACGCCCGCGGCGCGGTCCTCCATGCCGCGCAGCAACCCGCGCGCCAGCTCCAACCTGCTGGCCGCATCCCCTCGAGGCACACGGTGGCCCGAGCGATCGGGAACCGGGCGATCGGGAACAGCGACATCGGCCACGGGCATGCCTCCCCGGCATTCGCGCCGCGGGGAAGTCGGCGAAGTCGAACGTGTGTTCGAACAATAGCGCGGGTCCCGAGGTGCTTCAAGCCCCACTTCGAGGGATCCGCCAGGATGGCCCCCATGCGCCGCGTCGGCTCCGTGATCCGCCTCCGCCCCGAACACGAGGACACCTACCGCCGCCTGCACGCCGCCGTCTGGCCGGACGTGCTGGCGCAGATCGCCAGCAGCAACATCGGCAACTACTCGATCTTCCTGCGCGACGGGCTGCTCTTCAGCTACTTCGAGTACACCGGCACCGACCTCGACGCCGACATGGCCGCCATGGCCGCGGATCCGCGCACCCGCGAATGGTGGGCGCTCACCGATCCCTGCCAACAGCCGGTGGACTCCGCGGCGCCCGGCGAATGGTGGGCATCACTCGAAGAGGTGTTCCACACCGAATGAGTGACGTCGCGTCACACTCGCTGTAGCGCACACCGCGCCGAAGAACAAGTCTGGGACTGGACCGTTCGGCCTATCAAAATGCGCCACATGGTCCAGCTCGGCACTGCCGTCACCGTGCTCGTCCCCGCGCATGACGAAGCGCAGGCGCTCCCCGCCGCCATCGCCTCGCTGCGCGCACAGACCCTGCCGCCGGATCGCCTGCTCGTGATCGCCGACAACTGCACCGACGCCACCGCCACCGTGGCCGCCCGGCTGGGTGCCGAGGTCGTCACGACCGTCGGCAACACCGCGCGCAAGGCGGGCGCGCTCAACCAGGTGCTCGACGTCGTGCTGCCCACCCTGCCGGCGGGCGACCTCGTGCTCGTGATGGACGCCGACTCCGCGATCGCACCCGACTTCCTCGCAGCCGCGGTCCGGACGCTGCGCGAACGCCCCGCCGCGGGAGCCGTCGGTGGCGTGTTCGAGGGCCGACCCGGCGGCGGGCTCGTCGGCGCGCTGCAGCGCAACGAGTACGCGCGTTACGGCCGCGAGGTGGCCCGCCGCAACGGCCGCGCGGTGGTGCTGACCGGCACGGCCACGCTGTTCCGGGCCGAGGTGCTGCGCGAGGTGGCCGCGGCGCGCGGAGCCCGGCTGCCCGGACGTCCCGGAACCGTCTACGACCTGGCAGCGCTCACCGAGGACAACGAGATCACGCTCGCGATCAAGACGCTGGGCTACGGGGCGGCATCGCCACGTGAGTGCCGCGTGATCACCGAGCTGATGCCGACGTGGCGGGCGCTGTGGCACCAGCGGCTGCGCTGGCAGCGCGGCGCGCTGGAGAACCTCCGTGCCTACGGCCTGACCCCCGTCACGCTCCCGTACATCGGCAAGCAGGTCGCGATGTACCTCGGCATCGCCGCCGTGGCGCTGTTCGTGCTCGCCACGCTCCTGTTCGCCACGCACGGCGAGCTCGGGGTGCCCCGCGGGTTCTGGCTCGCGATCACCGCGGTGTTCGTGCTGGAACGGGTGATCACCGTGCGCCGCAGCGGCTGGCGGGCGATGGCGCTGGCCGCACCGGTGGTCGTCGAGTTCGCCTACGACCTGTTCCAGCAGGCCGTCTTCCTCCGGGCCGCGTCCGACGCGCTCGCCGGGCGCAGCGAGCACTGGCACCACCACCCGGCGGCGCTGCTCACCGGACCGGGCTGAGGTGTACGGCAAGTGCGGATCCACCTCGCTCGCCGCCATGCCGGCCGGAGCGATCGCGTTCGGTGGCATGGACGTGCTCTGGTACGTCGTGGCCGGCTGCACCCTGCTGGCCGCCCTGCTGGCGGTGATCAGGCTGTGGCCGCGCCGGGAGCGGTAGCTCGCTTCGCCAGCCGGTGCTCCAGCCCCCTGCGCACCATCGGCCACTCGGTGGGCAGTACCGAGAAGACGACGGTGTCGCGCATCGACCCGTCCGGCATCCGCATGTGGTTGCGCAGCACGCCGTCCTGCTTGGCACCCAACCGGGCGATGGCCTCCCTGCTCTGGTGGTTCATCCAGTGCGTGCGGAACTCGACCGCCACGCAGCCGAGCACCTCGAACGCGTGCTCGAGCAGCAGCAGCTTGCTCTCGGGGTTGGTGCCGCTGCCGTGGGCGCTGCGCGCGTTCCAGGTGGAGCCGATCTCCACGCGCGGCAGCGTGGCGTCGATGTTCATGTACGTGGTCATGCCGATGATCGCTCCGGTGTCGGCCCGCCGCGTCGTGAACGGCAGCATCGAACCGGCGTCCTGCAGCCCGAGCCTGCGGTCGATGTCGGCCCGCATCCCGTCCGGCGTGGCGACGGTCGTGTACCAGAGGTTCCACATCTCACCGTCCCGCGCGGCGGCGACCAGGCCGTCGTGGTGGTCGTGGCGCAGCGGCTCCAGGATCACGTGGTGGCCGGTCAACGTCACCGGTTCGATCTTCGTCACGGGGCCCATCCTAGGAAACCGGTGACGGGGCCGGGCCGAATTTGCTGAAGGCGTGCGGGGCCCGGCGAGGGCCGTCGGGTGCGGTTCCCGGTAGGTCCCCGCTGGCAGGCTGCCTTCGCGCGGCGATGGCAGGAAAGCCACTTTGCTGCAACCTCGTTGCGGGAAAGTGGCTTTCCTGCAACGAGGCGGGGGCGGTGGGCAGCTCAGTGCGCGAAGTGCCGCGTGCCCGTCATGTACATCGGGATCCCGGCCGCCGCGGCAGCGGCGATGGTCTCCTTGTCGTTCACCGATCCACCGGGCTGGACCACCGCGACGACCCCGGCGTCGAGGAGCACCTGCAGGCCGTCGGGGAACGGGAAGAACGCATCCGACGCGGCCACCGCGCCGCGGACCCGCTCACCACCGCGCGTGACCGCCAGCCGCGCCGCGTCGACGCGGTTGACCTGTCCCATCCCGACACCGACGGCCGCCCCGCCGGCAGCGATCAGGATGGCGTTGGACTTCACCGCGCGGCACGCCCGCCACGCGAACGCGAGATCGGCGAGCACCTCCGCGGCGACCGGCTCGCCCGTGGCGAGCGTCCAGTTGGCGGGGTCGTCGCCGGGGGCGTCGATCGCGTCGCGCTGCTGCAGCAGCAGCCCGCCCGAGATCGGCCGCAGCTCCGCACCGCCACGCACGACGGGCCCGGCCAGGCGCAGCACCCGCACGTTCTTCTTGCGGGTGAGGACCTCGAGCGCACCGTCGGCGTAGGACGGGGCGAGCACGACCTCGGTGAACACGTCGGCGATCTGCTCCGCCATCGCGACGCTGACCTCGGCGTTGGCCGCGATCACGCCACCGAACGCGCTGACCGGGTCGGTGGCGTGCGCCTTGCGGTGGGCATCGGCGATGTCGGTGCCGACGGCGATGCCGCACGGGTTGGCGTGCTTGATGATCGCGACGGTCGGGACGTCGCCGTGGTCGTGGGCGGCGCGCCAGGCGGCGTCGGAGTCGACGTAGTTGTTGTACGACATGGCCTTGCCGTGCAGCTGCTCGGCAGCGGCGAGGCCACCGGCACCTGAGGCGTAGAGCGCCGCCGCCTGGTGCGGGTTCTCGCCGTAGCGCAGCACCGCGCTGCGGTCCCAGGACGCCCCGACCCACGACGGGAACGGGCTGTCGCCGGGCTCAGGTGCGAGAACGCTGCCCATCCAGGACGCGACGGCCACGTCGTAGGAGGCGGTGTGGCGGAACGCCGCCGCCGCGAGCAGCCTGCGGTCCTCGAGCGCGAACCCGCCGTTCTTCACCTGCTCGAGCACCCACTCGTAGCGAGCGGGGTCGACGACCACGGCCACGCTGTCGTGGTTCTTCGCCGATGCCCGCACCATCGCCGGGCCACCGATGTCGATCTGCTCGACGCACTCGTCGGGCGTGGCGCCCGACGCGACCGTGGCCGTGAACGGGTACAGGTTCGACACCAGCAGGTCGAACGCCGCGATGCCCAGCTCCTCGAGCTGCGCGAGGTGCTCGGGCTTGCGCGTGTCGGCCAGCAGGCCGGCGTGCACGCGCGGGTGCAGCGTCTTGACCCTGCCGTCGAGGCACTCCGGGAACCCGGTGAGCTGCTCGACGGGGGTGACGGGGACGCCCGCGTCGGCGATGCGCTGCGCGGTGGAACCGGTGGACACGATCTCCACACCCAGCGCGTGCAGCCCCGTGGCCAGATCCAGCAGCCCCGCCTTGTCGTAGACGCTGATCAGGGCCCGACGCACGGGTCGGCGCTGCTCGGCACTCACGGAATGGTCACCTCTCGTCCGGTCACGGTGGCCCCTTGCCGGGCCAGCGCGGCGACGGTGCCCACGAGCAACCGCCGCTCCTCGATCTTGATGCGTTCGTGCAGCGTGTCGACGGTGTCGCCGGGCTCGACCACGACGGCGCCCTGCGCCAGCACGGGACCGGTGTCGACACCTTCGTCCACGAGGTGGACGGTGGCGCCGGTGACCTTCACGCCGTAGGCCAGCGCGTCGGCGGGCCCGTGTGCGCCGGGGAACGACGGCAGCAGCGCCGGATGGGTGTTGATCACCGGACAGCCGACGCCCGCGAGGAAACCGGGCCCGAGGATCTTCATGAACCCCGCGCTCACCACCAGGTCAGGGCGGTGCTCCGCCACCGCCTTCGCGAGCGCGGCGTCCCAATCGGCACGGTCGGTGTGGTCGCGCACCCGCACGGTGAACGTCGGGACACCCGCCCGTTCGGCCCGGGCGAGGCCCTCGATGCCGATGCGGTCGGCGGCCACGGCCACGACGTGTGCGGGGTAGTCGCCCACTGCGGCGTCGAGCAGCGCCTGCAGCAGCGTGCCGGATCCGGAGACCATGACCACAACCCGCGCAGGAGCGGTGATCTCCACCCGGTAGGGCGGGCGCGACGGCGCGGACAAGCGGGCTCCTCGTCGAACGGGTGCGGGGACCCGCCCAGCGTAGGCGGCGGCCCAGGTCACACCACGTGCGGACCCCGCGCCACGACGTCAGGGCTGCTGCTCGGTGGGTTGCGGGTCGTCGGGCTGCGGGTCGTCGGGCTCCGCCGCTGCCGTTGCCGATTCCGCTGCCGCTTCCGCCTCCGCTGCCGCATCGGCCGCCGCGCGCTCCGCCTTCTCGCGCTCCCGCAGGGCCACCAGCTCGGCGACGGTGCGCGGCTTCGCGGGCAGGGGCTCCGGGGTGGGCTCGGGCTCCACCGTCGCCTCGACCTCGGCGTCCGGTGCATCCGGCTCGGCCACCGGCTGCACCTCCGCACCCCTCGCCGGAATCCGGACGGGCACGGCCCGCTTCGGCTCATCGACCTCGGGGACGGCCTCGGGGACGCCGGCTGCCGCCGCAGCGACGGCCTCCGGCGCGACCTCGGGCACCCGGTCCGGAACGGGATCGGGAGCAGGAACGGGCTCGACCTCCACCTCACCCCGCCGGGGGGTGGCGGCGACGACGAGCGCCGGGACCCCGACGAGCAGCAGCACGGCGGGCAGGAGCACCTCGGCGGGGATCCGGATCGGGTCGAACGGGCCCGCCGCCAACCGGCCACCCGCCAGCACGGCCAGCACCGCGACGGCCAGCGCGGTCAGCCCGATGGCGACGGCCGCTGCGGGGAACCGCGCCGGCCCCTCGACGGCCCGCCGGCACGTCAGCCCGCCCAGCACCCCGGCCGCGACGGGCAGCAGCAGCGTCGCGAGCGTCCACGTCGGTGGCACGGAGGTGGGGAGGGCGGCGAGCAGCGGGAAGTGGGACGGGGTGCCGGGGAAGGCGGCGAACGGCGAGGCCGTGGCCGCGCCGACCCCGACCCCGGGGCCCAGCGCCCAGCTCGCCCCCGCGACCAGCGCGTTGGGCAGGTAGGCCAGCGCCAGCAGCGTCACACCGAGGGCCGCTCCGAACCCGGGGGCGAGCTCCTTGTACGCGGCGGCGACGGTCGGGGCGCCCAGCACCAGCCCGGCGAGCAGCACCGCGGCGCCCGCGACCAGCAGGCCGAGCAGCGTCACCGCGGCCCCGCGCAACCCCGCGCGGAACCAGTCGGGGACACGAGCCGCGAGATCCGCGGGCAACCCGCACGTGCGCAGCACCCCGACACCCGCGGCGGCGCCTGCGACGAGCCCGCCACCGACCATCGCTGCCCACGGGGCGGCCGCGACCTCGGCGGCCCGCGGCAGCAGCGCGCTGCCCAGCACCGCGACGGCGGCGTGCGCACCGGCGTTGGTGGCGACCACGGCGCCCGCATCGGCGCGGAAGCGGCATCCCAGCCTGCGCACCGACCACCCGGTTCCGACGACGATCACGAGGAACATCAGGATCGTCGGCAGCAACGGCAGGACGCTGAGCGGCTGGCCCTGCAGCACCAGCGGGATCTGGTGCGCAGCGAGCCAGAGCGGGATCGCCGCGGCGAAGGAGCCGTCGACCGACAGCCCACCACCGGCGGAGGCGATCACGAGTGCTGCCACGGGCACGAGCGCCGCGTAGCTGACGATCACCGTGCCCATGGCGCCCGCGAGCAGGATGCGCAGCCGGTCGAGCCCCTCGGCCGGGCCCCTGCCCCGGTTGTTGGCCGCCGCGGCGTCGGCGTCGGGCGTCCCGGGGTCCGGCGCACCAGGATCCGGTGACGCAGGGTCTGGGGTGCCGTCCCCCGGCTCGGACTGGTCTCCGGGGTGGCCGTCGAGGGTTCGGGTCACCCGCCCAGGGTCGCAGTGCGGAGCCCGACAGCCGGGCAGGCACGCCGCGAGAGGTCAGTTCTGCTGGTGCTCGCCGGTGGCGAGGTACTGCGTGGGTGCGACATCGCCGGGAGGCTGCTCGTGGCGCCCCTCGTTGATGATCGGCTGGCCGACGGCAGGTGTCTCCGTGCCCTGCGCCACCCGGAAGTCGGCGGTCGGGCCGGACTCGTTCTGACCGGTCGGCACCGCGCTCGTGGGCTGGGCGTTGGTGGGCTGGTTCTGCTGCCCACCACCCTGCTGCCCAGGGTGGGGCGGTGCGACGTTCTGACCGGAGTGCTGCTGGCCGGTGTTCTGCTGGCCCGGGTTCTGCTGACCCGGGTTCTGGGGCGCCTGCCCGACGGCCGTCGGCGCGTTCTGCGGCATCGGAGTGCCGGGCGCGGCCGGGGTGTCGCCCGCGTACCAGGCCGCCGTCGGCGCCTGTGACGCGTCGATGCTCTGGCTCCAGGCGTGCTGCTGGGGCTGAACGTTCTGGGCCGCCGAGGCGCCCTGTGGGGCCTGCCCGTAGCTGGGCGCCGCACCGAACCCGCCACCCTGCGACGGTCCGAACTGCTGCTGCGGCTGGCCGCCGAACGGCGCGTGCTGCTGGCCGTAGCCGGGCTGGCCGGGGTAGCCCTGCTGGCCGTAGCCCGGCTGCTGGCCGTAGCCCTGCGGGAAGCCGCCGGGCTGGCCGTAGGCGGGCGGCCGGGCCGGACGCGGCGCGGGCGCGGTGATGACGCCCGCATCGAGCAGCAGGGCGCCGATGACCGCGATGGCCTCCAGCACCGCGAGAACCACCGCGATGATGCTGACGACCGATGTGCGGGAGCCGACGATCAACTGCACGAACAGCAGCGCCCCGGTGAGCACCAGCACGGCAGCCGGCCCGAGCACCTTGCCGGCCTTCGGCAGCAGTGCGAGCGCGGCGAGCAGCCCGCCGCCCACGAGTAGCGGTCCGGGCAGCAGCGCTGCGAGCCGGATCTCGGTGAAGAACCCGAGCAGGTAGACCACGAATCCGAGGCCTGCGGTGATCAGCACCAGCAGCCGGACCGGCCCGGGGTTCGGTTCCGGCTTCTCAGCGGCCGCTACGGCCGCCGGACCGGATGTGGATGGTTGCTGCGTCATCTTTTCAGGCTCCCTCCGGCACGAACTCCCGCGGTTCGTGCCAGCCGCTGCGAAACTAGCGCGCCGTTCCCCCCGGCGCCCCGTGGGCCCCGGGGGGAACGTGCGGCCGTCACTCAGCGTGCAGCGCTGATCAGAGTCCGGCGATGATCTCGCGCATGAGAGCGGCCGTCTCGCTCGGCGTCTTGCCGACCTTGACGCCCGCGGCCTCGAGGGCTTCCTTCTTGGCCTGCGCGGTGCCGGCCGATCCGGAGACGATGGCGCCGGCATGGCCCATCGTCTTGCCCTCGGGGGCGGTGAAGCCGGCGACGTAGCCGACGACCGGCTTCGTCACGTTCTCCTTGATGTAGGCCGCCGCCCGCTCCTCGGCGTCGCCACCGATCTCGCCGATCATGACGATCGCGGCGGTCTCGGGGTCGGCCTCGAAGGCCTCCAGCGCGTCGATGTGCGTGGTGCCGATGACGGGGTCGCCACCGATGCCGATCGCGGACGAGAAGCCGATCTCGCGCAGCTCGTACATCATCTGGTAGGTCAGCGTGCCCGACTTCGAGACGAGCCCGATCTTGCCGGGACCCGCGATGTCGGCCGGGATGATGCCGGCGTTCGACTTGCCGGGGCTGATGATGCCGGGGCAGTTCGGGCCGATGATGCGCGTCTTGTTGCCCTTGGCGACGGCGTGCGCCCAGAAGTAGGCGGAGTCGTGCACCGGGACGCCCTCGGTGATGATCACCAGCAGCGGGATCTCGGCGTCGATCGCCTCGATCACGGCGTCCTTGGTGAACTTCGGCGGGACGAACGCGACGCTGACGTCGGCGCCGGTCTCCTTGATGGCCTCCTCGACGGTGCCGAAGACCTTGATGTCCTTGCCGCCGATGGTGACGACGGTACCGGCCTTGCGCGCGTTGACGCCGCCGACGATGTTGGTGCCCGCCGCGAGCATCTTGGTGGCGTGCTTGGTGCCCTCGCCGCCGGTGATGCCCTGGACGATGACCTTGCTGTTCTCGGTGAGGAAGATTGCCATGGTTCAGGCCCCCGCGTGTGCGAGCTCGGCGGCCTTGTCGGCCGCGTTGTCCATCGTGTCCACCTGGGTGACGAGCGGGTGGTTCGCCTCGTCGAGGATCCGGCGGCCCTCGATCACGTTGTTGCCGTCGAGCCGCACGACCAGCGGCTTGGTGGCGGCGTCACCCAGGATCTTCAGCGCCTCGACGATGCCGGTGGCCACCGCGTCGCACGAGGTGATGCCGCCGAAGACGTTGACGAACACCGACTTGACGTCGGCGTCGCCCAGGATGACGTCCAGGCCGTCGGCCATGACCTGCGCCGAGGCGCCGCCGCCGATGTCGAGGAAGTTGGCGGGCTTGACGCCGCCGTGCTTCTCCCCCGCGTAGGCCACGACGTCGAGCGTGCTCATCACGAGGCCCGCGCCGTTGCCGATGATGCCGACCTGGCCGTCGTCGAGCTTGACGTAGTTGAGGCCCTTGGCCTTGGCCTTCGCCTCGAGCGGGTTCTCGGTGCGCTCGTCGACCAGCGCGGCGTGGTCGGGGTGGCGGAAGCCGGCGTTCTCGTCGAGGGTGACCTTGCCGTCGAGCGCGATGATCTTGTCCTGCGGGTCGCGCACCAGCGGGTTGACCTCGACCAGCGTGGCGTCCTCGGAGACGAAGGTCTCCCACAGCTTGACCACCACGTCGGCGGCCTCGTCGAGGATGACGGCCGGGAACTTCGCCTCGGTCACGATCTCGAGGGCCTTGGCCTTGTCGACGCCGATGATCGCGTCGACGGCCACGCGCGCCAGCGCCTCGGGACGCTCGACGGCGAGCTGCTCGATCTCCATGCCGCCCTCGGCCGAGGCCATGGCGAGGAAGGTCCGGTTGGACCGGTCGAGCAGGAAGGAGAAGTAGTACTCCTCCGCGATGTCGCTGGCCGTGGTGACCAGCACCCGGTGCACGATGTGGCCCTTGATGTCCAGGCCGAGGATGTCGGTGGCCTTCTCCTTGGCCTCGTCGGGCGTGTTGGCGAGCTTGACGCCACCCGCCTTGCCCCGGCCACCTGTCTTGACCTGCGCCTTGACGACGACGGCGGTGCCGAGCTCGGCAGCAGCTGCGGCTGCGTCCTCGGGCGTCTCGACGGTCTTGCCCGGCAGTACCGGCACTCCATGCGCGGCGAAGAGGTCCTTCGCCTGGTACTCGTAGAGGTCCACTCGGCTCTCCCTGCCCACTTCGCTGTGCCCGCGGCCGGCCCTGCGCACGTCGTGTGAAGGCTCCGCGGATCCGCTTCCCCAGGGACACTAGCGACGACGGCCGCACCGGCCCTGACCTGCCCCGGTGACCGCTGTCACCCCTGGTCCGACGGCCAGGTCGGCGGGCTCAGGAGAGGCGGGGATGTGAGGCATCACCTACCGTCTTTCCATGGCGCTGGTCCGCGCAGGGCTCGACCGTCTGGCCACGGTTGCCGGGGTGGTCGGCACCGTCGCGTCCGAGCTCGCCGGAGCCGGCGGTTACGCGGCCCGCACGTTCGGCTGCCCGGCCGGGATGCGCGGGCTCACCGTCGAGTGGGCGTGGCTCGCGGCGCACCTGGCCGTGTACCCGGCGGGATTGGTGCGCGAGCAGCTCACCGACTCCGGCGGCTACCGCACCGACCCGCTGCCGCCGGTGCGTCGCAGCCTCGTGGTCACCGACATGGACGCTGCCGGCACCCCGATCCTGCTGGTGCACGGGATCATGGACAACCGCTCGGTGTTCACCGTCTTCCGCAGGGCACTGCGGCGGCGCGGCTTCGGGGTGGTGCACGCGGTGAACTACAGCCTGTTCACCGGTGACGTCCGTGCCGCGGCCCACCAGCTGCGCGGCCACGTCGAGCGGCTGCGCGAGCAGACCGGCCACGACAAGGTCCACATCGTGGGCCACTCGCTCGGCGGGGTGATCGCGCGGTACTACGTGCAACGGATGGGCGGAGCGGCCGCTGTCGACACGCTCGTGACGCTCGGCAGCCCGCACGCCGGCACGTTGTCGGCGTACCTGATGCCCACCCCGCTCGCGCGCCAGCTGCGTCCGGGCTCGGACCTGATGGCGGAACTCGACCGGCCCGCCCCCGGCTGCACCACGCGGTTCCTCGTGGTGTGGAGCCGGATGGACCAGATGGTCGTACCCCAGCGCCGCGCCCGGTTGGACCGTTCGGACCTGGACGTGGAGCATCTGGAGCTACGTGATGTAGGTCACCTTTCGCTCCCGATCGATCCGCGCGTCGTGCGGTGGATCACGTCGGCACTGGCCCGTACGGCTCACGAGCGTCACCCGTTCCGAGCAGGCCATCGAGGAGATTCGGGCCACGCGGACACGCGCTGTAGCGAGTCGACGCCCGCATCCTGACCCGAACCACCCGACTGCCGACACGCCGTCGCCAGATTTGCCCCCTGCGGACGGCCACCGCTACCTTGCCGGGGTTCGTGTCACAACACAGTCACGGTAAGGCAGCGGGACCGGCCCCGATCGGTCCCGTGGTTCCCCAGACCAGCCCCCGCGAACGGGACACGAGCACCACGTCGAGAAGGGCAGGTCTTGGCGCTACACCGCTCCCCAAGCGGCGCCGAGACGGACCACTCCGAGGTCAGGACGACGTACCTCAACGTCGCCGCCGTCTCGGGGGTGCACCGTCTTCCGCCGCCACCCGCAGCGTCGCTGTGCGGCCGGGCCACCGTTGCCGCAGTAGCGGCGGGTGCCGTCGTCGCGGCGGCACAGACGCTGGTCACGCCGCTGATCGGCCACAGCCCGCAGGTGACGATCGGTGCCCTGCTGCCCGTGGCGAACACCACCGACGCCGCCACTGCGGCCGCAGGGGGTGGAACGCCTGCCGCGGCGGCCACGGGGATCGGCGGTGACCAGCCGCTGCCCGACACCCTCGCCGTCGGCGCGCTGGACCCGCTGGCGCAGCTCGACGTCAAGAGCCTCACCAAGGCCGTGGACATCGGCCAGGAGCTCGCCCGCCAGGCGCAGCTCATCCGGTCCGCGCTCGCCGGCGGCGCCTCCGAGGCGCACCCGTTCGGGGACACGATCTACGTCCGACCCACCAGCGGCACGCTCACCTCGGTCTTCGGCGCCCGCTGGGGCGTCCAGCACCTCGGCATCGACATCGCCAACAAGATCGGCACCCCGATCTACGCGCTGAGCGACGGCGTCGTCGAGGAGGCCGGCCCGGCGTCCGGCTTCGGCCTCTGGGTGGTGCTGCGGCACCCGGACGGCACGCGCAGCGTCTACGGGCACATCAACCGCATGTTCGTGAAGCTCGGCGACAAGGTGCAGGCAGGCGAGGAGATCGCCGAGATCGGCAACCGCGGCGAGTCCACCGGGCCGCACCTGCACCTCGAGATCTGGGACGCGGCAGGCAACAAGCTCAACCCGATCCCGTGGCTCGCCCGCCGCGGGATCAACTTCTAGCCGAGCGCTTCCCTACAGCTTCTGCATCGGCACGCCGCCGATGAGCATCAGGCGCACGGTGCCCGCGCTCCCGAAGTCGATGGTGACCGTGGCCCGCACGCCGGCACCGTCGGACGCCGTGACGGTGCCGAGGCCGTACTTGTCGTGATTGACGCGATCGCCGACGTCCAGGCTCAGCGTGGGCCCCATCGAGGCCTTCGGGACGTTCCAGTTGCCGCGGTCGGTGGCGGTGGCGCGGCGGCCGAAGCCGAAGCGGCCCACCGGCGCCGAGCGCTCCGGCTCGGAGCGGCGCCACTCGACGAGCTCGTCGGGCACCTCCGCCAGGAACCGGGATGCCGGGTTGGCGTTGGGCTGCCCGAACGACGAGCGGACCATCGCCCGGGACAGGTACATCCGCTGCTGGGCCCGCGTGATGCCGACGTAGGCCAGCCGCCGCTCCTCGGCCAGCTCGTTCGGATCGCCCATGGCCCGCATGTGCGGGAACACGCCGTCCTCCCAGCCGGTGAGGAACACGACGGGGAACTCCAGCCCCTTCGCCGTGTGCAGCGTCATCAGCGTGACCATGCCGGAGTCGTTGTCCGGGATCGAGTCGGCATCGGCCACCAGCGCGACCCGCTCCAGGAACGCCGCGAGCGAGCCCGGTGCGGGCGATCCGACCTCGACGTCGGAATCGTCGAGATCGGCGACGGCGACATCGCCCGCGAACTCGCGCGCCACCGTGACCAGCTCGGCGAGGTTCTCCAGCCGCGACCCGTCCTGGGGATCCTCGCTCGCCTCCAGCTCCGCCGTGTAACCGGTCTTGGCGTAGATCGCCTCGAGGATCTCGCAGGTCTCCTCGTCGCGCTCCACCATCTCGTTGAGCTCGTCGAGGATGCGCACGAAGCCTGCGATGTTGCGCTGCGAGCGCGTGACCAGACCGGGGAGGCGCTCCGGCTGCTCGGCCGCGACGCGCAGTGCCGCGTTGAACGACATCCGGTGGCGGTCGGCGAACGTGGCCACGACCTCCTCGGCACGATCGCCGATGCCGCGCTTGGGCACGTTGAGGATGCGACGCATGCTGACGGTGTCCTCGGGGTTGGACAGCACCCGCAGGTACGCCAGCGCGTCGCGCACCTCCTTCCGCTCGTAGAAGCGGACCCCGCCCACCACCTTGTACGGCAGCCCGACGCGCATGAAGACGTCCTCGAACACGCGTGACTGCGAGTTGGTGCGGTAGAAGATCGCGACGTCGGAGTTGCGGAACTCGCCGGAGTCGACCAGCCGGTCGATCTCACCCGCGACGAACCCGGCCTCGTCGTGCTCGTTGTCGGCGACGTAGCCGATGGCCTTCTCACCATCGCCCTGCTCGGACCACAGCCGCTTGTCGCGACGGCCGGTGTTGCGCGCGATCACGGCGTTGGCGGCCGACAGGATCGTCTGGGTGGAGCGGTAGTTCTGCTCCAGCAGGATGGTGCGGGCGTTGGGGAAATCCTGCTCGAACTCGGTGATGTTGCGGATGTTGGCACCGCGGAACGCGTAGATCGACTGATCGGAGTCGCCCACGACGCACAGCTCGCCGGGTTCGGAATCCGGCGTTGCCGGGGCCACCAGCTCGCGCACCAGCACGTACTGCGCGTGGTTGGTGTCCTGGTACTCGTCGACCATGACGTGGCGGAACCGGCGCCGGTAGTACTCCGCCACGGCAGGCAGCCGCTGCAGCAGCGACACCGTCTCCATGATCAGGTCGTCGAAGTCGAACGCGTTGGCCGTGTGCAGCCGCGCCTGGTAGACGGCGTAGACCTCGGCGACCTTGCGCTCGTACTCGTTGCTCGCGCGCTCGGCTGCGGCATCGGCGTCGAGCAGCTCGTTCTTGAGGTTGGAGATCTGCGCTGCCACCGCGCGGGGGGCGAACTTCTTGGGATCCAGCTCGAGATCGCGCCCCACCATCCCGACGAGCCGGCGCGTGTCATCGGCGTCGTAGACGGAGAAGGCGCTGCGCACCCCGAGGTGCTTGGCCTCGCGGCGCAGGATGCGCACGCACATCGAGTGGAACGTGGACACCCACATCGCGTTGGCCCGGCGGCCGACGAGCGTGTCGACGCGCTCCTTCATCTCCGCGGCGGCCTTGTTGGTGAACGTGATCGACATGATCTCGCCGGGGTGCACCCCCCGCTCGGCGAGCAGCCAGCCGATGCGGTGGGTGAGCACGCGCGTCTTGCCCGAGCCGGCTCCCGCGACGATCAGCAGCGGCGAGCCGGAGTGCACCACCGCCTCGCGCTGGCGTGGGTTCAGGCCTTCCAGCAGTGCCGCTCCACGTGCGGAGCGGGGCTTGGCGGAGGTCTCGATTGGCAGTTCGAACAAGGCGCTCATCGTGTTCGAAAGACTACCGCCGCCCCCCGACAGCCACTCTTGTGGCACACTGCTCGCGTGCCACTGATCAGCAGCCGATTCTTCTACGGGTACCGGACACCGGTTCCCGTGGCCTGCTGACCAGCCCCCACGACGCCCCGGAGTCCACGGACCCGGGGCGTTTCCGCGTTCAGGGGCCGGAACCTCCCCACGACCAGGAGGAGATCATGAGCATGACCACGGACGACGCCGCCGCCCGCGCGATCCCGGACGCCGACCGGATCCCGGACGCCACCGAGATCCCCGCGCTGCGCGTCGAGATCGACCGGCTCGACGCCGAGATCCTGCGGCTGATCCAGCGCCGCAGCGAGGTGTCGCAGCTGATCGGCCGGGCCCGGATGGCCTCGGGCGGTCCCCGCATCGTGTACAGCCGCGAGATGGCCGTGCTGGCCCGCTTCCAGGACCTCGGCGAGGCCGGGCGCGAGCTCGGGATGATCCTCCTGCGGCTCGGACGGGGCCGGCTGGGCGCGCGCTGACCACCCCCATCGACCGCGGACGTGGCACTCTGGTGTCATGGGTGCGGTTTTCGGGATCATTGCAGCGGTGGTGGCGCTGGTCGGCCTCATCGTCGCGCTGGGCCATGTCGGTTATCTGGCCATGTTGAACAGCGCCGCGAAGCGGCGCGGGATCGCCGGCGCCTCCACGGCCGACTACGTCAAGGGACGCTGGATGGTGGCGGGTGGCACCGCAGCGGCAGCCGCGGTCGGGCTGCTCATCACCACCGGCGACAGCGTCGTGGCCGACATCATCGGGATCCTGGTCGCCGGCGGGGCCGGGGTCGCCGCCAAGGGTGCTCTCGACTCCACGCGCTCACACTTCCGCGGCAACCCGTGAGCCGCCGCCCTCAGACGTAGTGTCGGCGGGGTGTCCACCACTCCCGACGAACCGGTCCGCCGCGCGCTCGTCGTCGTCGCCCATCCCGACGACGTCGACTTCGGCGCCGCCGCCACCGTGGCCTCCTGGGTCCAGGCCGGTATCGAGGTCTCGTACTGCCTCTGCACATCCGGCGACGCGGGCGGCCACGACGACACCCCGCGGTCGGAGATGGGCCCCCTGCGCGAGGCCGAGCAGCACGCCGCCGCAGCCGAGCTCGGCGTCACCGATCTCCGCTTCCTGCACCACCCGGACGGCAGGCTGACGTCGAGCATCGAGCTGCGGCGCGACATCAGCCGCGAGATCCGGCGGGTACGACCACAGCGCGTGCTGACGCAGTCACCCGAGATCTGGTGGGAGCGTCTCGGCGCCTCGCATCCCGATCACCGTGCCGTCGGAGAGGCCGCGGTGGCCGCGGTTTACCCCGATGCGCGTAATCCGTTCGCCCATCCGGAGCTACTCGCGGAGGAGGGTCTCGACGCATGGACAGTTCGCGAACTCTGGATGATGGGTGCGCCGAGCGAACGCGTGAACCACGTGGTGGATGTCACCGCAACAATTGACCGGAAAATCGCGGCCTTGCGGGCCCACAAGTCACAGACCGCTCACATGGACGACCTCGAAGGCCTGATCAGGACCATGAGCGGACAGCTGGCCAGGCGTTTCGAGCTGCCGGACGGCGCATTCGCCGAGATCTTCCAGACCGTTGAGCTGAGATGAGCGGTCGGTAATTCTCGGCGAACGGAAATAGACCGTTCGAGTGAACCACGACGAGTGGGCCGATGCCCCTTGGTGTGTTCGTTGAGCATCCGGTAGACATTTGCCAGTCCGTTCACTCCAAGGGAGGACTAGCAACAGTGGCTCAGATGGCGTCTCACGGTGGTCCGCGTTCGGCCATGGCCGGTGTGGTCACCGTCGCTGACCTCCTGAACCGCAACAGGCAGGTCCAGGCCAGGCCGGTTGCAGAGGGTGACGCCACCACGGTCGTCTCCGTCAACAGCCTGCTGCGCCGCGAGGGGCTCGTCCCCGAGCAGGCCGGCACCGCGACCGAGCAGGACGGCACCGCACGCGCCGGCAGCGGCCGCGTCGTGCGCCGGGGCGCAGTGGTCGCGGGCACGCTGCTCGCCGCGGGTTCCGTCTTCGGAGCCGCGGTCATCACCGACTCCGCGCACAACACGGCCGACAACGCGTTCGACGGCAGCTACCCCGGTCAGGGCCGGCTCGACGGTTCGGCTCCGCAGGGCGCGCTCGCGGGCGGTGTGCTCAACCAGAACACGCTCAACCACGCGCTCGACCCGGGCGCGGCAGCGCCGAAGTCGTGGGTCCCCGTCGCCTTCCCCAGCGCGCTCGGCGGTGTGCCCGCTGCGGGCGCCCAGGGCGACGCAGGCACGAGCGCCACCCCGAACGGCTCCCCGGGTGCCTCCACCCCGGGCGGCGGTGGCACCGGCGCCACGGGCGGCGGTACCAGCGGCACCGGCGGCGGCACCGACAACGGCGGCGGTACCGGCGGCAGCGATCCGTCCGTGCCCGTCGTGACGCCGCCCGCGCCCACCCAGCAGCAGCAGGACGAGCAGCGCAAGGCGCAGCAGGGGCCCGTCGGGA
The DNA here is from genome assembly GCF_042653605.1 of Pseudonocardia sp. GCM10023141. NCBI lineage: Bacteria > Bacillati > Actinomycetota > Actinomycetes > Pseudonocardiales > Pseudonocardiaceae > Pseudonocardia > Pseudonocardia sp. GCM10023141. Next base: position 259,554 of record NZ_JBHSIR010000008.1, on the reverse strand, counting down.
GCGTCGTCAACGACCTCGGCAACGGCGTCGGTGACGGCGTCCAGTCCGTTGGCGACGCGGTGCCCGGCCCGGTCGGCGGGGTCGTGGGCGGCCTCGGTCAGGCGGTCGGCGACGTCGGCACGGGGCTCGGCAACGCTGTCGGCTCCCTGACCAACCCGCTCACGTCGCTGCTGACCGGTGGTGGCAACCAGTCCGACCAGAAGACACAGTCGTCCGCTCCCCGGACCTCCAGCGCCGACTCCTCCGATTCGGGGAGTTCGGCGCAGGGCAGCAACACCGCGAAGCAGGAGTCGACGCCGCAGCAGTCCGGCGGCGGCGGACTGCTCGGCGGCCTCGGCCGCGCCGTGGGTGGGCTGCTCGGCGGCGGCTGACGCCGCCCCTCCCGTCCGGCCGGTGGCGGCTACACCAGCCGCCGGTCGGACGCCCACCTCGAGAGCTCGTAGCGGTTGGACATCTGCGTCTTGCGCAGCACGCTCGACACGTGGGTCTCCACCGTCTTCACCGAGATGAACAGCTCCCCCGCGATCTCCTTGTAGGCGTAGCCACGCGCCAGCAGCCGCAGCACGTCGCGCTCGCGGCGCGTGAGCAGATCGAGCTCCGGATCGCCGGGCGGCGCCGCACCGGGCCGCTCGGAGAACACGTCGAGCACGAAGCCCGCCAGCCGCGGCGAGAACACGGCGTCGCCGGTGTGCACGCGGCGCACGGCGTCACCCAGCTCGCGTCCCGAGATCGTCTTGGTGACGTAGCCGCGCGCCCCCGCCCGGATCACGGCGATGACGTCCTCGGCCGCGTCGGACACCGACAGCGCCAGGAACACCACGTCCGGCAGCTCGGGCCGCAGCTGGCGCAGTACCTCCGCGCCGCCCCCGTCGGGCATGTGGACGTCGAGCAGCACGACGTCGGGCCGCAGGTGCCGGATCGCGGCCACCGCCTCGTCGACAGAGCCCGCCTCGCCCACCACCGTGACGTCCTCGACGTTGCGGTCGAGCTCCGCACGCACGCCCGAGCGGAACAGCGCATGGTCGTCGACGAGGAAGACCTTCACGGGTGCTGCCACATCGCTGGTCGGTTCACTCATGAAGAAGCTGCCTCACTCGTCGACTCCTGCTTGGGGGTGCCGGAAGCGGCCACCGGCATCTGCAGATGCACCTCGGTGCCCTCGCCCGGGGTGCTGCGCAGCCGAACCTTCCCGCCGTGCCTCGTCATCCTGCCGTGCACCGAGTCGGCGAGCCCGTGACGGTCCTCCGGGACGGCCTCGGGATCGAAGCCCTTCCCGCGGTCCCGCACGAAGACGTGCACCTCGTCGGGTTCGGCCTCCACGTAGACGCTGACCTCGCCGACACCGGAGTGCTTGGCCGCGTTGACCATCGCCTCCCTGGCGGCGAGCACGAGCGCGCGCAGGCCGTCGTCGAGCTGGTGATCGCCCACCACCACCGGACGCACGTCGATGGCGTAGGTGTCCTCCACCTCGGCGGCGGCCGTGGTGATCGACTGGGCGAGCCCCTCGTCCAGCGCCGGATCGCTGCGGCGCGAGCCCGCGCGGCCGTACCCGGTGGGCCCGTAGAGCCAGTGGCGCAGCTCGCGCTCCTGGCCGCGGGCGAGCCGCAGCACCTCACGGGGCTGGTCGGACTGCCGTTGGATCAGTGCGAGCGTCTGCAGCACCGAGTCGTGCAGGTGCGCGGCGATCTCGGCGCGCTCGGACTCGACGATGCGCTCGCGGCGCTCCTCGCCGAGGTCGCGCACGAGCTTCAGCCACCACGGCACGGTGATCACCGCGACGCCACCGAGGGTGGCGAGCACGGCGAGCAGCGCGAACTGGACCTGGCCGAGCTGCAGGTTGCCGACCAGGAAGACCACGAGCCCGATCGTGACGAACGCGGCGCCCGCGATCACCCGCCACAGCCCGGAGCGACCGCCCGCCGCGATGCCCGACCGGGCCCCCGACGCCCACTTGCGGCGCTGCGCCTCGTCGGCCTCGCGCCACACCACGGCCGCGCCGACCGCGACCACGCCGAGCGGGCCGACCACCCAGCCAACGATGTTGTCGCCCAGCGCCGCCCCCGTGAGCGCGACGCCGATGCCGAGTGCGGCGAGCCCGTAGGCCTGCTGGCGCTCCGCCCGGCCCAGTGCCCGGGTGGCGTCTCGCTGCTCCTGACGCACGAAGATCCAGAGCAGCCCGTAGGCGAAGGCGCCTGCCATGTTGGTGGCCGACAGGATGACGAACGCCGCACGCACCCACAGCACGTTGACGCCGAGATGATCGGCCACCCCGCCCGCGACGCCCGCGACGACCCGGCCGGAACGGCGCCGGACGAGCGGGGGCGCAGGCGGACGGGCCGGCGCGAGGGATGGCGTACTCACCCCTCCATGGTCACACGCGACGCAACCCGCGACATCGGGGAAATCTCGGGGGTGACTCCGGGCCATCCCCCATGGCCGGGAGTCACCACGTCGAGCAGGCTGATGGCATGAACAGGATCGATGTGCCGAACACGCTGCGGGAGATGTGGGAGACCCGTCCCGCTCGACCGCGCGATGAGCGCATGATCGCCGGTGTGGCGTCGGGCATCGCCCGGCGCTACGACATCGACCCGGTGCTCGTGCGGGTCGGTTTCGTGGTCGCAGCGTTCTCCGGGATCGGCGCGGGCCTCTACATCGCGGGCTGGCTGCTGCTGCCCGACGAGCCGGTCGAGCCGGGTGCCCCGGTGCGGACCAAGGCCCCGCGCGGGGTGCTGGTGGTCGGTCTCGTGATCGCCGCCTTCTTCACGCTGGGCACGCTGTTCGGGGGCGGCAACAGGCTCGGCGACGCGATCGTCCCGCTGCTGGCGGTGGCAGCGCTGCTGTTCCTGCTGCATCACGTCCGCGGCGACCGGGTCATCCGGCCGGCAGCGGCCGTGCCACCGCCCGTTGCAGACCCGATGAGCGCGCCCACCGTTGCCACACCTACCGGTCCGTCGATGGTGAAGACCCCGGTGGGCACCGACCCGGCCGCCGCGCCGACCGTCGCGGTGGAGCCGGAGGCACCGACACCGCCCGCGTGGGATCCGCTCGGTGCGGCACCGTTTGCGTGGGACCTGCCCGAGCCCGGCCCGGCCGTCCCCGTGACGCCGCCGCTCCCGGCCCGGCGCCGCTGGCCGGTCACCTCGGTGACGCTCGGCCTCGCCCTGCTCGCCGGTGGTGGCACCGCGGTGATACTGCTGCTGCTGGGCGCGCTCACGCTCACCAAGGCCCCGCTGATCAGCGGTGTCGTGCTCGCGGTGCTGGGTGCGGGGCTCGTCGTCGGCGCGTTCGTCCGGTCCGGGCGGGGACTCATCCCGTTCGCCGTGCTGGGCAGCCTGCTGACCTGGGGGCTGCTCGCGGCGCCGCTGTCGACCTTCCAGGGTGGCGGTCTCGGTGACGTGAACGCCACGCCGATCACGGTGAGCCAGCTGCAGCCGAACTACCAGCTCTCGGCCGGGGACATCACGCTGGATCTGCGCAAGCTCGACCTGAGCGTGCCGGCAGGGGGCGACAACGCCCCGGTCCGGACCAGTGCCAGCGTCGGCGCGGGCACGGTCTCCGTGCTCGTCGGGCCCGACACGGACGTCACGCTGAACGCCTCGGCCGGCCTCGGCTCGGTGTCGTTCGGCGGCCGCGAGGCCAACGGGCCCGGCGCGGACATCCATGCAACGGAGGACCTCGGCGCCGACGGCGTCCGGGCGGGACGGCTGCTCGTCATCGACATCGAGGCGGGCGTCGGGGATGTGGAGGTGCGTCGTGGCTGATCACGGGGAGACGACAGGGACAGCGGCCGTGCGCCGGCGCGGCCCGGACCCGGTGGCGCTGCTCATCGGGCTGCTGACGCTCGGCATGGCACTGGCGGCCTTCACCGGCCACGTGCCGAACCTGTCGGGCTTCGACCCGCGCTGGCTGCTCGCAGGCGGGGCGGCGGTGCTGGGGTTGCTGCTGCTGCTCGGCAGCATCGGGCGGCGACGCCGCTGACAGGACGACCGGTGCGGGGTCGGGGAGCCACCGCGGCCGGGAGGGTCACGCTGGGGAGCGGGGACCCGAGGGGCGGTATCCGGGCCGACGGCCCGGGTACCGCCCTTTTCGATGTGATGCGGCTATGGAGGGACGCCGGCTATCCTCGACCGAGGTGATCGTCCAGGAGTTCACGAGGTCGTCATCTCCATTGCAGGTCGCTCCGCTCCGGAAATACCCACCGGCGGGCTCCCACGGTCCATTGACGATGTAGTTCGGCAACCACCAGCCCGGATCGCATTCGATGCGGACGTGAACCTGTCCCGAGCCGTAGTCACACCATGCTCCGGACTGCTGGGGTCTGATGTCCTTCCGGTCCACTCGATGACATCCCGACGGTGCAGCGGCAGCGCTCAGGGATGCCGACGGGACGGTCGGAGCGGCCGACCCGACAGGCGGCGCACCGATTTCCAGCATTGTCGAAACGAGCGTCAGTGAACGCCACGAATGATGCGATCGGACCGGGAGGTCGAGACCTCACCGGGCAGATGTTCGATCAATCGCATCCACGGATGATTTCCGGATCGCGACGTGTGGCTATTCCCATTCGATCGTGCCCGGCGGCTTGCTCGTGACGTCGAGGACCACGCGGTTGACCTCGGCCACCTCGTTGGTGATGCGGGTGGAGATGCGCTCGAGCACGTCGTAGGGCAGTCGCGTCCAGTCGGCGGTCATGGCGTCCTCGCTCGACACCGGCCGCAGCACGATCGGGTGCCCGTAGGTGCGCCCGTCGCCCTGCACGCCGACGCTGCGGACGTCGGCGAGCAGCACCACGGGGCACTGCCAGATGGTGTCGTCGAGGCCGGCGGCCGTGAGCTCGGCGCGAGCGATCGCATCGGCGGCGCGCAGCGTCTCCAGCCGCTCGGCCGTGACCTCACCGATGATCCGGATGCCCAGTCCAGGGCCGGGGAACGGCTGGCGCCCGACGATCTCCTTCGGCAGTCCCAGCTCGGCGCCGACCCGGCGCACCTCGTCCTTGAACAGCGCCCGCAGCGGCTCGACCAGCGCGAACTCGATGTCGTCCGGCAGGCCGCCGACGTTGTGGTGGCTCTTGATCACCGCGGTGCCGGTGCCGCCGCCGGACTCCACGACGTCGGGGTAGAGGGTGCCCTGGACCAGGAACCCCACGTGCTCGTCCTGGGCCACCTCGGCCGTCGCGGACTCGAAGACCCGGATGAACTCGCGACCGATGATCTTGCGCTTGGTCTCGGGGTCGGTGACGCCCGCCAGCGCGTCGAGGAACCGCTCCGCGGCGTCGGCGGTGTGCAGCTTCGCGCCGGTGGCGGCGACGAAGTCGCGCTCCACCTGCTCGCGCTCACCGGCACGCATCAGACCGTGGTCGACGAAGACGCAGGTCAGCTGATCGCCGATGGCGCGCTGGACGAGCGCGGCCGCCACGGCGGAGTCGACGCCACCCGAGAGCCCGCAGATCGCGCGGCCGTCACCGACCTGGGCGCGGATCGCGGCGACGGTGTCGTCGATGATCGAGGAGGTGGTCCAGCCCGGAGTGATGCCGGCGATGTCGTGGAGGAACCGGCGCAGCACCTCCTGGCCGTGCGGGGAGTGCCCGACCTCCGGGTGGTACTGGACGCCGGCGAGGCGACGTCCGGTGTCCTCGAACGCGGCGACGGCCGCGCGCTCCGATGCCGCCGTGACCGTGAAGCCGTCGGGGGCGCGCACCACGGAGTCGCCGTGGCTCATCCAGACGGGGTGCTGCGCGGGCAGGCCGTCGTGCAGCGTGCCGGGCGTGGGGCACACCGTCAGCTCGGTGCGCCCGTACTCGCTGGTGCCGTCGTGGGCGACGTCGCCGCCCAGCGCCAGCGCCATGGCCTGGAAGCCGTAGCAGAGCCCCAGCACGGGGATGCCGGCGGCGAAGAGCTCGGGGTCGAGGCGCGGCGCACCCTCGGCGTAGACGCTGGACGGCCCGCCGGACAGGATCAGCGCCGCCGGCTTGCGCGCCACGATCTCCTCGACGGACGTGCCGGCGGGCACGATCTCGGAGTAGACGTTGGCCTCACGCACCCGGCGGGCGATGAGCTGGGCGTACTGGGCGCCGTAGTCGACGACGAGGACGGTGGGAGGCTGCACCCCACCAGCCTAAACGGCGCCGCCGAGCGCCCGATGGTTCCCCCGAGCGCCCACTGGCTCATGATCGAACCGGAACCAGTGGGCGTTCGGCCCCGGACGGAACCTGGCGCGGCCCGCCGTCGTCCCACTTGCCATGCTGATTCCCACCGATCGACCCTTCCGCGGCTCCGCCGCGCTCGCAGCCGGTGCTCTCTCGAGCGCCGTGCTGTACGGCCCTCGCTACCGGCGGCTGTTTCCCGACGTGCACATCGCGGCCGGCGTGCAGCCCGACCTGATGACGTGGTCGCTGGCGGCGCACGAGCTCGTCGCGCCCTGCGGGGCCCTCGCGGGCTACTCGGCGGCGGAGGTGCACGGCGCCTCGTGCGCGCCGCAGGGCGCGCCGGCCGAGATCGTGTTGCGGTTCGGCTACCGGCGGAAGTCGGAACCGATGCTGGTGGTGCACCGCGACACGGTCGACGCCGCGGAGATCACCACCGTCGACGGCCTCCTCGTCACGACCCCGCAACGGACGGCCACGGATCTCGCCCGGTGGGCGCCGAGCCTGACGGAGGCCGTGGTGGCCGTCGACGCGCTGTGCCACGCCTGCGAGCTCGCCCCGGCCGAAGCCGTGCGCGCGCGGCCGGGCGCCCGCGGAGCGGCCCGGCTGCCCGAGGTGATCGCGCTCGCGGATCCGCTGGCCGAATCCCCGATGGAGACACGGATCCGCCTCGCGATCGTGCTGGCCGGCCTGCCCCGTCCGGTGCTCCAGCATCCGGTCGGGCCCTACCGACTCGACATGTCCTATCCGGAGCTCCGGCTGGGCATCGAATACGACGGGCGGGAGCACCTCACCCCGGAACGGGCCCTGCACGACCTCACCCGGCAGGCCTACCTCACCCGCGACGGCTGGCACCTGCTGCGCTTCCCGGCTGCCGAGGTGTTCCGCCCGGCCCAGCTCGCCGCGCGCGTGCGGGCCGAGCGTGCCGAGCGCCCACTGGTTCTCTCTCGATCATGAGCCAGTGGGCGTTCGGCGGATCGGGCCACGGCGAGCGCCCACTGGTTCCGGTCTGATCATGAGCCGGTGGGCGTTCGGCGTCAGCCGCGGACCGTCAGGCCCACGCGCTGGAACTCCTTCAGGTCGCTGTAGCCCGTCTTCGCCATCGCCCGGCGCAGCGCGCCGAACAGGTTGACGGCCTCGAAGGGGTTGCTGGACGGGCCGAACAGCACCGTCTCGAGGTCGTGCTCCACCTGCTCGCCGCCGGTGACCTCGGAGCGGGGCATGGACGGGTGGGCGGCCGACGAGGTCCAGTAGTGGCCCTGTCCCGGTGACTCGGACGAGTCGGCCAGCAGGTCGCCGAGCATGACGGCGTCGGCGCCGCAGGCGATCGCCTTGGCCATGTCGCCCGAACCGACCATGCCGCCGTCGGCGATGACGTGGACGTAGCGGCCGCCGGTCTCGTCGAGGTAATCGCGACGTGCCGCCGCGGCGTCGACGATCGCCGTGGCCATCGGGACGCCGATGCCCAGCACGTGGTCGGTGGCGGTGGCCGCCGCCTCCCCGTACCCGACGATGACGCCGGCCGCACCGGTGCGCATGAGGTGCATGGCGGTGCGGTAGTCGCCGCAGCCGCCCGCCACGACCGGGACGTCGAGGGAGTTGATGAACTCCTTGAGGTTGAGCGGCGCCCCCGGGGACACGTGCTCCGCCGAGATGATGGTGCCCTGCACCACGAGGATCTCGACGCCGGCGGCCAGCAGGACCGGGGTCAGCTCACGGGCGCGCTGCGGGCTCACCCGCGCCGCCACGGTGACGCCCGCCTCGCGCACGGTCTTGAGCGCGTCGGCGAGCAGCGCATCGTCGATGGGGGCGGCGTGCAGCTCCTGCAGTGCGCGTACCGCCGTGGCGGGGTCGCCGTCGGCAGCGGCGTCGATGACCCGCCCCAGCGCGCTGTCGGCGTCGGCGTGGCGCGCCCACAGGCCCTCGGCGTTGAGCACCGCGAGGCCGCCCAGCTGGCCGATCCGGATGGCGCTGGCCGGCGACACGATGGCGTCGGTGGGATGCGTCATCAAGGGGATCTCGAACCGGTAGGCGTCGAGCTGCCAGGCGGTGGAGACCTCCTTCGAGCTCCGCGTCCGCCGCGACGGCACGATCTCGACCTGGTTCAGGTCGTAGCTGCGACGGGCCTCTCGGCCCATCCCGATCTCCACGAGGTCACGCACGGGGGATCAGGGTAGTTCGCGGCCTACCGCGCTGCGTAGTTGGGCGCCTCGGCGGTCATCGTGATGTCGTGCGGGTGGCTCTCCTTCAGCCCCGCCGCGGTGATGCGGACCAGCTGGGCCTGCTGCAGGCGCTCGATCGTCTGCGCGCCCGCATAGCCCATGCCCGAGCGCAGCCCGCCCGTGAGCTGGTGGACCACCTGCGAGAGCGGCCCGCGGAACGGGATGCGCCCCTCGATGCCCTCCGGCACGAGCTTGTCCTCCGACAGCACGTCGTCCTGGGCGTAGCGGTCCTTGGAGTAGCTCTTGTTCTCCCCCCGCGACTGCATGGCGCCCAGCGACCCCATGCCGCGGTAGGTCTTGAACTGCTTGCCCCCGACGAAGATGACCTGGCCGGGCGACTCGGCCGTGCCCGCGAGCAGGCTGCCCAGCATCACCGTGGACGCGCCGGACGCGATGGCTTTGGCGATGTCTCCCGAGTACTGGATGCCGCCGTCGCCGATGACCGGGACGCCCGCGGCGGCGCATGCCTGCGCGGCCTCGTAGATCGCGGTGATCTGCGGGGCACCGACGCCGGCGACGACGCGGGTGGTGCAGATCGAGCCCGGCCCGACCCCGACCTTGACGGCATCGGCGCCCGCCTCGACGAGCGCGGCCGCACCGGCCCGCGTGGCGACGTTGCCGCCGACGACGTCGACGCTGTGGCCCACCTCGGCACGGAGCTTGGCGACGGTCTCCAGCACACGGCGCGAGTGGCCGTGCGCGGTGTCGACCATCAGGACGTCGACGCCGGCCTCGACCAGCTTCATCGCGCGCGAGTAGCCGTCCTCACCGACGCCCACCGCGGCCGCGACGACGAGCCGCCCGTCGGGGTCCTTGGTGGACAGCGGGTACTTCTCGGTCTTGTTGAAGTCCTTGATCGTGATGAGGCCGCGCAGGATGCCGTCGCCGTCGATGATCGGCAGCTTCTCCAGCTTGTGGCGGCGCAGCAGCCCGAGCGCGGCCTCCGCGCTGACGCCGACCCGCGCGGTGATCAGCGGCGCGTAGGTCATGACCTCGTGGACGGGGCGGCTGTGGTCCATCTCGAACCGCATGTCGCGGTTGGTGATGATGCCCACGAGCTTGCCGGCGGCGTCGGTGACGGGCACGCCGGAGATGCGGAACTTCGCACACAGCGCGTCGACGTCGGCGAGCGTGGCGTCGGGCGCGCACGTGACCGGGTCGGTGACCATCCCGGCCTCGGACCGCTTCACGATCTCGACCTGGGCGGCCTGCTCCTCGGGCGCGAGGTTGCGGTGCAACACGCCGAGACCACCGGCCCGGGCCATGGCGATGGCCATGCGCGACTCGGTGACGGTGTCCATGGGGGAGGACACGAGCGGCACCTTCAGCCGGACCCGGCGCGTGATCTGCGCACTGGTGTCGACGGAGCTGGGCACCACATCGGACTCCGCGGGGAGCAGGAGCACGTCGTCGAAGGTCAGGCCGAGCATCGCGAACTTCGGCGGGAATCCGGCGGTCTCGCTGGTCATTGATGCCTTCCCGTCTCACTGCTGTGGGCCGCGGGTGAGATCACGGCGGCGGCCGCCTTCCGTCCATCGTATCCGCGCGATCCCGTCACGCCACGGGGGTGACGCGAGTCTCCGGACACGCGCCACACACCGCCCGGGCCGTGACCACTCTCCGCTGACGGCCGACGGCGGCGGCCTGCCGCGATCGCCCAGGCGGCGGAGTATCGTTGACTGCGTGTCACCCGATGCGCTGCCGCCTGACCCGTTCGCCGGGGATCCGCAGGACCCCGCGCTCTCGCTCGACGGCCACGAGTCCGACGATCAGGATGAGCTGAGCGAGGACGAGCGCGACGAGGTCGTGGCCGATCTCGCCGATCTGGCCGTGTACCAGGCCCTGCTGGAGACCCGCGGCGTGCGCGGCATCGTCGTCGACTGCGGCGACTGCGGCGAGCAGCACTTCCACGAGTGGAGCCTGCTGCGCGCGAGCCTGCAGCAGCTGCTCGAGGAGGGCCAGATGCGCCCGCACGAGCCCGCCTTCGATCCGGACCCCACCAGCTACGTCACCTGGGAGTACTGCCGCGGGTACGCCGACGCGGTGCTGTCGGACTCCTGATCCCACCGACTGGTCTCCTACCGACGAGCAACGGCCCCCGGACGATGTCCGGGGGCCGTTGTCGTTCTCGATGCGGGATCAGCGCGGCGCGGTGGCCGAGCTCGATCCTGCGGTGGTGGTGCCGCCCTCGGCCCCGCCCGGCCCCATGCTGTGCGGCGTGGTGCTGCTCGGGCTGCCCTCCGACGTGGCCGTGGGCGTGGTGCTGCCGCTCGGCTCACCTTCCGGCGTGGGCGTCGGTGTCGGGGTGGGTGTCGGCGTGGTGGTGGCCGATGTGGCGGGACCGACCGTGCCGCCGGCACCACCGAGCGTGCGAGGATCCATCGTCGGCTTGGTGCCCGGCTTCGTGTCGGGCTCCGTGGTGGTGACGGATCCCGGGTCGGTGGTGGGATCGGTCGTGGGGGGCGGCGGCATCTTCGCGGCCTCGGCCGGAACGCGCTTGCGCGGGTTCTTGGCCAGCGGTGCCGCGATGTCGGCGGGCTTGCCCTGGGGCGTCTCGTCGGCCTTGGCCGCGAGGAAGTCCTGAACCTCCGACAGCGACTCCTTGCCCTCCTCGGGGCGCACCGCCGCGATGTCGGCCGCAGCCTTGTTGAGCTCCTCGGACGCGATGACCGGATCGCCGCTCAGCAGCGCGCGCTTCGCGTTGTCGATGAGCGTCTGCACGCGGGCAGCCGCCTCGACGGACTTGGCGCGATCGCTGTAGAGCACCTTGGACACGGCCCAGAGCGCATCGCCGGGCTGCGAGTTGTACGAGCCGACCGACAGGCCACCGATCGCGAGCACCACGACGGCTGCGGCGGCGGCGACGGGAGCGAGGTGCCGGACGCGCCCCACCCTCGGACGCGTTGCCGCGGCGATGGTGGCAGCCGCGAGTTCGACGTCGACGAGCTCCGGGATCGGGGTGGCGTCGACCTCCGCCTTCCACGCGGCGAGGATCGCGGTGATGTGGTCCTCGGCGTCGTAACCGCCGATACCGGGCGACGACACGGCCATGCCGGCCGCCAGCGCGTTGATCAGCTCGTCGTCGGCCTGCACCGCGACGAGGTCGATCGGACCCTCGGGGTCGGGCATCGCGACGGAGCGGGTGTGGAACCCCTTGGGATGGGTGCCGTTGCTGCCGTTGGACGGCGGCCGGGCCCCGAATCGGTCACCTGAGTTGTGCTGACCTCGACGGTTGTCGTCACGCACTCAGACCACCTCCTCCTCGGGCATCGACTTGCGGAGCCGGGCGAGTGCCCGGTGTTGTGCCACACGCACGGCGCCAGGAGTGGAACCGACGGCTTCCGCTGTCTCTTCGGCGGACAGGCCGACGACCACGCGCAGCACCAGGATCTCTCGTTGCTTATCGGGGAGCTTGTCGAGCAGTCGCCCCATCTCGCCGGAGAGTTCGACGCGGAGGGCTCGCTGCTCGGGACCGTCTGCGGCGGACACCGCATCCGGTACATCTGCGACCGGTTCGGACTTGTTACGGGTGGCCGCTCGATGGGCATCGATCACCTTGTGCGACGCGATCCCATAGACGAATGCCAGGAAGGGACGTCCCTGGACGCGGTACCCTGGCAAGGCCGTCAGCACGGCCAAACACACCTCCTGCGCAACATCGTCGGCGGAGACCGACGACCGGTCCACCCGACCGATGCGCGCACGGCAGTAGCGCACGACCATGGGCCGGATGATGGCGAGCACGTGCCCGATCGCGCTGTGGTCGCCTGCCATCGCAGCGGCCACCAGCTCGTCGGGAACGTCGTTCGTCTCACTCATCGCGCAGTGTTGTCCAGGCGTTACGGAACATGTTCGTCATCATCCGTTCGTGAGGCCGATCACGCAGAGCGCTCAACCGTGTCCTCAGTGCAGACAACGGTAGCGAAGCTGTCGAGCGGTCCGGGACGGGCTCCTCGTCTAGAGGAAGACGTACTGCTCAGCACCTACGTTGCACCCTCGATGCACTGCCACCCGATCGGGGCATTCCGCGTTCGGGCGCCGAACGCGGAAACGGCGCGACCACCCCGGGCGCACGAGGCGCCGGCGCGGTCACGCCGTCTACCGTTGCACCAGGCTACCGCGACCGCGGTGACCTGGCATGAAGAGCTGTACCCGGGCGGCGGACCGGCCGGGGCAGGACGAGGACGTGTCGGTCAGGAGACCAGGCCACGGCGGAAGCCGTGGGCCACCGCCTGGGCGCGGTCGCGCACACCGAGCTTGCGGAACAGCCGGCGGGCGTGGGTCTTGACCGTGTCCTCGGACAGGTAGAGCTCGCGCCCGATCTGGCCGTTGCTCTTGCCCTGGCTCATGCCACGCAGCACCTGGAGCTCACGCTCCGTCAGCTGCACGCCGGGGTCGGTGGGCGCCCGTGGTGTGGGCACCGCCGTGCTGGCGAGCGTGTGGGCGAGCGCGGCGACCAGCTCCGGACGGGACGCGTCCCACCGGAGGTAACCACGCGCGCCGCCTGCGATCGCTGCCGCGATGCTGCCCGCGTCGTCGGGGGCTCCGAACACGATGACGTTCGCCTGCGGGTGTGCGGCGACCAGGCGTCGCGTGGCCTCCACCCCGGTGGGCACCGCACGCTGGGTGCCGACCAGAACGACATCGACCGGCTGCCGGGAGAACCGGGCCAGCAACTCGTCCCCGTGCGCAACGCAATCGATTCGGTGCACCCCCGGCACCGCGGACATCACGCGGGTGAGGCCTTCGCGGACGCTGCGACGATCGTCGCAGATGAGTACCGTCGTCACGACGATTCCTTCCTGCAGCTTCCTGCAGCCGGGTGATGTGTCACCCCCCGCATCGGCGGGTGACAGGACCACCTTGACACGATCAGGGCGAATAGATGCCCTCCATTCGGGAGTGTTGCGCCAAGTGGCACTCGTCATGTGGGTGACGAGGGTCCGAATGGAGTAATTACATTACCTTGTGCCGTCAAGTTCGCCACAAGGAGTCCCCCATCAGGCTCCTCCCCCGTGGATCAACGAGCTGATAGATGACGCTCAACGTGGCGGCCGCGGCGTGTCGTCGGCGTGCCGCGTCCGTCGGCGTGTCACCTACCGATGGTTGCGCCGTTCGGGTCACCCGCTCGTTTGTCGTACCGCCGTCCGCCCCATCGAGCCGGTCCACCAGGTCGGCGGTGGCGAAGTGGCAGGGCCACAGGAGCGGGAGCAGACCGGACCGGACGCACGCGGCGGTGTCCTCGTCCAGCGCGGCCAGCGCCGCGACCGGATCGAGCGCGTCCGCCGCGGCAGCCGCCACCGTGTGGATGATCGACGACTTCACCCGGTGCCGGACCGCCCCTGCACCCGTGGCCAGTGCCAGCGCCGCGGCCGCGGGCTCCACGGCCTCCTCCGGCCGGCCGCGCAGCAGCGCCAGCTCCGCCCGCACCCAGCCGATCCGGACGCCAGTGCGCCAGGAGGGGTGGTCGGCGGCGATCGACCCGGCGGTGTCGAGCAGCCGCAGCGCGACGCCCGGCGCGGCCGTCCCGACGGCGTCGGCGGCCAGCCCGACCAGCGCGTCGATGCGGGCCGCCAGCGGGTCCGTGCCGAACTGGTCCGGCTCGGGGACCGGTCGCGGACCGCGCAGCGCGTCGATGGCCAGCCGCAGGCCCAGCGCGTCCGTGCCGCGGGCCACGGCGTGCCCGCCCAGCTGGCGGCGGTGCGACGCCAGCGTGACGGCGGCGTGGGCGGCCGTCCCGGCGGGGACGCTGCCGTCGGCCAGCAGCCCCTCCAGCAGCGTCGCTGCGGCGGCGTAGCGCCCCTGTCCCCCGAGCACGACGGCCGCGAGCCACCGGTCCCGTGGCGAGCCGCTCCTGCCCATCCGGACAGGTTCGTGCGGAGCGGCGCCGAACGCGGCCGCCAGCAGGTCCGCAGGCGCGCCTGCAGCAGGAACACCCGCAGGCGCAACCCGATCCGGCAGAGTCCGGCTCATCGGCCGTGCCTGCACTTGAGCAAAGGTGTGCCCGGTCCTACCGTGGGGCCCATCAGCACTCCCTGAGCTGCGCGTGACGTGAGCGGGTGAGGTCGTGGCGGATACTCGGAACCTTCCGGTGCCGGTCAGCGAGACCTACGACTGGCAATTGCACGGCGCCTGCCGCGGCATGGACAGCGCCTTCTTCTTCCATCCGGAGGGTGAGCGCGGCCTCGCCAGGGCGGGCCGGGAGGCCCGCGCCAAGCTGGTGTGCAGCGAGTGCCCCGTGCTGGAGCAGTGCCGGCACCACGCGCTCGCCGCCCACGAGCCCTACGGCGTGTGGGGCGGGCTCTCCGAGTCCGAGCGCGACCTGATCCTGCGCAAGCACGAGCGCAGCCTGCAGGTCGGGCAGCCCGATCGAACGTCCACGGGTGTCACGTCCAGGAGTGTCACCGAGGCGTAGGACCGCAGCAGCGACGCCGTCAACGCCCGAACGGGCCCCGCCAGGTGCACTGGCGGGGCCCGTTCGGGCGGAGCAGGTGGATCAGTGGCCGTGACCGTGGCCGTGACCGCCGGCGGCCGCGGGCGGCGCGTCCTCCGGCTTGTCGACGACAGCGCTCTCGGTGGTGAGCACCATGCGCGCGATCGACGCGGCGTTCACCACGGCGGACCGGGTGACCTTGACCGGGTCGATGACGCCGTCGGCCATCAGGTCGCCGTAGGTGAGGGTGGCGGCGTTGAAGCCCTGTCCCCACTCCATGTCGGCGACCTTGCCCACGACGACCGCGCCCTCGAGACCGCCGTTGGCGGCGATCCAGTAGAGCGGCGACGAGAGCGCCTTGCGGACGATGGACACGCCGGTGGCCTCGTCGCCGGTGAGCCCGAGGCTGTCCTCGAGCGCCTTGGCGGCCTGCACCAGCGCGGAACCGCCGCCGGGGACGATGCCCTCTTCGACCGCTGCCCGCGTGGCGGACACCGCGTCCTCGATGCGGTGCTTGCGCTCCTTGAGCGCGGTCTCGGTGGCAGCGCCGACCTTGATGACCGCGACGCCGCCGGCGAGCTTCGCCAGCCGCTCCTGCAGCTTCTCGCGGTCCCAGTCGGAGTCCGACGCCTCGATCTCGCGCTTGAGCTGCGCGACGCGACCGTCGGTGGCGTCCTTGGTGCCGCCACCCTCGACGAGGGTGGTGACGTCCTTGGTGATGACGGCGCGGCGGACCGAGCCCAGCAGGTCCAGCCCGGCCTCGGACAGCTTGAGTCCGACCTCCGGGTTGATGACCGTGCCGCCGGTGGCGATCGCGAGGTCGTCCATGAACGCCTTGCGGCGGTCACCGAAGAACGGCGACTTGACCGCGGCGACCTTGATGGTCTTGCGGATCGAGTTGACGACCAGCGTGGACAGGGCCTCGCCCTCGAGGTCCTCGGCCACGATCAGCAGCGGCTTGCCGTCGGCCAGCACCTTCTCCAGCAGCGGGAGGAGGTCGGCGATGGCGCCGATCTTGTCGCGGTGCAGCAGCACGTAGGCGTTCTCGAGGACCGCCTCCATCGACTCCGTGTCGGTGACGAAGTACGGGGAGAGGTAGCCCTTGTCGAACTGCAGGCCCTCGGTGATCTCCAGCTCGGTGGCGAGCGTGGAGCCCTCCTCGATGGTGATGACACCGTCCTTGCCGACGGTCTTGAGGGCCTCGCTGATCAGGTTGCCGATCTCGGCCTCGCGGGAGGCGATCGTGCCGACCTGAGCGATGTGCTCCTTGTCGTCGACCGGGATGGCCTTCTTGGCGAGCAGCTCGCAGACCGCGTCGGCGGCCTTGGAGATGCCGATGCCCAGCGCCATCGGGTTGGCACCCGCGGCGACGTTGCGCAGTCCGGCGGCGACCATCGCCTGTGCGAGCACGGTGGCGGTGGTGGTGCCGTCGCCCGCGACGTCGTTGGTCTTGGTGGCGACAGTCTTCGCAAGCTGTGCGCCGAGGTTCTCGAAGGGGTCCTCGAGGTCGATCTCACGCGCGATGGTGACACCGTCGTTGGTGACGGTGGGCCCACCGAACTTCTTGTCCAGCACGACGTGGCGGCCGCGCGGGCCGAGGGTGACCTTGACCGCGTCGGCGAGCTGGTTCACCCCACGCTCGAGCGCGCGGCGAGTCTCCTCGTCGAAGCTGATCTGCTTCGGCATCTGTGCCTCTCTCAAGGGGTACGTGCGACAAAAACCACCGCCCCGGCGGCCCGTTGGTCGACGGACCACCGGGGCGGCGGCTAAAGAGCGATGAAGCGAATCAGTTGACGACCGCGAGGACGTCACGAGCGGAGAGGATGAGGTACTCCTCGCCGTTGTACTTCACCTCGGTGCCGCCGTACTTCGAGTAGATGACGACGTCGCCGACCGCGACGTCCAGCGGAACGCGGTTGCCGTTGTCGTCGATGCGACCCGGGCCCACCGCCAGGACCTTGCCCTCCTGGGGCTTCTCCTTGGCGGTGTCCGGAATGACGATGCCCGACGCGGTGGTGGTCTCCGCCTCGCTTGCCTGGACGACGATCTTGTCCTCGAGCGGCTTGATGTTCGCCACTTGATGACCTCCCCTTCCTGGGGTACGTGCACGTGGAAATGACGTGTTCTCGGGGTCGACGACCCTTGGACGTCCCGTCGTCGCGGGTGCCGGAACGTCCTCGCAATGGCCGTGCAATTGGCACTCTACCCATGAGAGTGCCAACTGCTCAACGTCGGCCGCCCTCGACACGTCGAAGCAGCTGATCCAAAGGGTGGGGCGGGAGCCAGGTCGAGCACCGGACACCCCTGATCCGGTGACCCGGCGTGACAACGCCGCACGGGACCCCTTGACTGCCCACCATGTCGTCGCAGGTGTTCCCGGCGCTGCTCGCCGTGCTCGGCGGGACGCTGCTCGCGGGGCTGCTGTTCGTGCCCTTCGTCTTCCGCAGCTACCGCAGGCGCGGGGAGTTCGGGCTCGGTCCCGCGCTGCTCGCGTTCGGGTTCGTGGTCTACGGCCTCGCGATCGCCACGTACACCCTGCTGCCGCTGCCCCAGCTCGACGACGCCTGGTGCGCGGCGCACGCGGCGTTGCGCAGTCCCCAGCTCGACGTGCTGCAGTTCGTCGCCGACATCCGCAAGGAGCGCCAGTCCCCCGGCCTGCTCGGGCTGCTGACGAACGTCGCCGTGCAGCAGGTGGTCTTCAACGTCGCGCTGTTCGTGCCGCTCGGCGCCTACCTGCGCCACCAGTTCCACCGGGGCGTGGTGGCGACGGTCGCGATCGGGTTCGCCGTGTCGCTGCTCGTCGAGTGCACGCAGCTCACCGGCAACTGGTTCCTGTTCCCGTGCCCGTACCGCGTCTTCGACGTCGACGACCTGATCGCCAACACCCTCGGCGCGGCGGTGGGCGTGCTGCTCGCGCCGGTGCTCGGGCTGCTCGACGGCAGGCAACGGCGGGCCCCGGCCGATGCGCCGCGGCCGGTCACGACCGGGCGGCGCTGGCTGGGGATGCTGGTGGACCTCGTGTCCGTCGGCCTGCTGGGCGGGGTGCTCACCACCGGCACCGGTGGCATCGTCCTGCTGACCGGTGGCGCCACCCGCGGCGAGGACGCGCTCAGCCCGCTCGTGGCTGCCGTGCTGAGCTCGTGGCTGCCCGCCGTGCTGCTGCTCGCGCTGCCGCTGCTCGGCCGCGGCGACGCGACGCTGGGGCAGCGGGCGGTGCGGTTGCGCCGGGTCCGCCCCGACGGCGGCCGTCCCGGATGGCGCCGGGTGCCCGCGCTGCTCGGCGGCACCTTCGGCTACTTCCTGTTCAGCGGGCTGGGCACGTTCGCTCCCGCGCTCGCACCGCTGGCGGTGCTGATCCTCGTGGTCAGCCTGCCTGCGGCGTGGTGGTCGCGCTCGCACCGGGGGCTCTCGGGCATCGTGTCGGGCCTGACCGTCGTCGACTCCCGCCTCGACGCCGCCGCGCCTCCGCCCCGGGTGAGCTCCCGGACCTGACGGGGGCGCCGGTTACCCTCCGTACGGATCACCGATCACACGCCCCGGGGGGAGCGATGGAGCCACTGCACGCCGACGACCCCGCGGCGCTCGGGCCGTTCCGGCTGCTCGGGCGGCTCGGATCCGGCGGGATGGGGCAGGTCTACCTGGGTCGCAACCAGGCCGGGCGACCGGCCGCGATCAAGGTCATCCACAGCCACCTCGCCGCCGATCCGCAGCTGCGCGCCCGTTTCGAGCGCGAGATCAGCACCGCGGCGCGGGTGCGCGCCCCCTGGACCGCCGCGGTCGTCGACGCCGACCCGTTCGCCCCGCAACCGTGGCTGGCCACCGAGTTCGTGCCGGGCCCCGCACTCGACGACGCCGTCGGCCGCACGGGCCCGCTGCCGGAGCACACGCTGCACACGCTCGCGGCGCGGCTGGCCGAGGCGCTCGCGGCGCTGCACGCCACCCGGCTGGTGCACCGTGACCTGAAGCCGTCCAACGTGCTGCTCGCCGCCGACGGCCCGCGGCTGATCGACTTCGGCATCGCCCACGCCGTCGACGCCACCAAGATCACCCATACCGGGCACGTCATCGGCACCCCGGCGTACATGTCGCCGGAGCAGGCGCTCGGCGAGGCCACCGGGCCTGCCACCGACGTGTTCTCCCTGGCCGCCGTCCTCACCTACGCGGCCACCGGCGTCGGTCCGTTCGGCACCACCACCAACCCCGTGGTGATGCTGCGGCGCGTGAGCGTCGAGGCGCCGCAGCTGGCGGCGCTGCCGCCCGGCTTGCGCGCGGTCGTGGAGCCGTGCCTGGCGAAGGATCCCGCTGCACGTCCGTCGGCGGCGCAGGTCTCCGCGATGCTCGGCGCACCCGCCGCGGCGGGGCCGCAGTGGCTCCCGCCCGCGATCCGCACGCTCGTCGACGAGGCCGCCCTCGCGCGCCCCACCCGCAACCGGCGCGTGGTGGGCATCGCGATCGCCGCGGTCGTCGCGGTGCTGGCGCTGGCCGGGTTCGGCGGCTACCTCCTCGCCAACGCCGTGGTGCCACGCCCGCCGCTGGCCGCGCCCGCGGCCACCGCACCGGCAGCCACCCCGCCGCCACCGGTGAAGATCACGGCGACGCCGCCGCCCGCTGCCGCACCGGTGGCGCTGATCCCGAGCACCGTGCCGGGCTGGCTCGCCGCCGTGTCGAGCACCCGCAACGTCGGCTACGACGTGCCGCCGCCGTGGAAGCCCCAGTCACCCGGGCTCATCAAGGGCTTCGAGACCGACACCACGCGGGTCCTCATGAGCGGTGTGGCCATCAACGAGGCCGACCGGCCGCCACCGTGCCCCGGGTACGACAAGAAGTACGTGCTCGCCTGGAGCGGGGTCACCGGCAGCCCCACCACCGACCCCTCGGCCGCGGCGGGCGAGGTCGCGAGGCTGTGGAGCCACGCCTTCGACCCCGACACCGGGCCGCAGCCGACCGCGACGATCGGCGCCGCCGCCCTGGTCACGGTCGCCGGCAAGGTCGGCGGGCACGTCGTCGCCGACATCCAGATGCCCGCCGGCAGCTGCGGAGCGCCGCGCAAGGCCGTCCACGCCGTGGCGCTGCCGTCGAAGAACGGCCAGAACGTGGTGTGGGTGCTGCTCGCCGAGCGCGACGTCCCCGGTGCCGTCACCGATGCCGACATCAGCCAGATGATCACCACGCTGCGCCCGGCGGGTCTCGAGCAGAAGTGCGACCCGGCGGCCAAGACCGTCGGCTCCTGGTGCTGAGCGACCTCGCCGCAGGCGATCCCGCGCAGCTGGGCCCGTTCCGGCTGCTCGGGCGGCTCGGCGCGGGCGGGATGGGCCAGGTGTTCCTCGGCCGCACGGAGGCGGGACGGCTCGCCGCCGTCAAGGTCGTGCACCCGCACCTCGCAGGAGACCCGCAGTTCCGGGCCCGCTTCACGCGCGAGATCACCACGGCGGCGCGCGTGCGCGGGCCGGGCATCGCCGCCGTCGTCGGTGCCGACCCCGACGGCGCCCGGCCGTGGCTCGCCACCGAGTACGTCACCGGTGCACCGCTCGACGAGCTGGTCGAGGGCACCGGGCCGCTGCCCGAGCCCGCGGTGGTCGCGATCGCCGCCCGGCTCGCCGAGGCGCTGGCCGCACTGCACGCGGCAGGCGTGGTGCACCGCGACATCAAGCCGTCCAACGTGCTGCTCGCCGCCGACGGCCCGCGGCTGATCGACTTCGGCATCGCCCACGCCGTGGACGCCACCCGGATCACGCAGACCGGCCACGCCATCGGCACCCCCGCCTACATGTCCCCCGAACAGGCACTCGGCGACGTCACGGGTCCGGCGTCGGACGTGTTCTCGCTCGCCTCGGTGCTCACCTTCGCCGCCACCGGCAGCGGGCCGTTCGGCACCGCCACCAGCCCGGTCGTCATGCTGCTGCGCATCACCGACCAGCAGCCGAACCTCGCCCGCCTGCCCACCGGGCTGCGCACCCTGCTGGAGCCCTGCTTCGCCCGGCAGCCCGCCGCGCGGCCCAGCAGCCGCGACCTCGTCGGCCGGCTGGCCCCGCGACCCGGTGCCGAGGCGCCCACGATGCTGCTCTCCCCCGCCGCCCGTGCGCTGCTCACCGAGACCCGCGACCACGTCGCCGCGGTCGCGACGATGATCCCGCGCGGCGCGGCGGCAGCCGTCCCGGCCCCGGCCCCGCACCAGCCACGGCGGCGGCGGCCGTGGCTCGTGGTGGCCGCGGCGCTCGTCGCGGTGGCGGCCGTCGTCAGCGGCGTCGTGCTGATCACGCGACCGGGCGGCGGGCCCGGCACCCCCGGCCCGGCGGCCACGTCGAGCCCGGCGGCACCGGCCACTCCTGGCGAGCCCCACCAGGTGGCATCGCTGCAGGTCGGAAGCGGTCCGGCGGGCGTCGCGGTCGCACCGGACGGGGCCCGTGCCTACGTGCGCAACTACACGGGCCGCGACGTCTCGGTGATCGACACCGCCGGCCGTTCGGTCACCGCCACCATCGGCGTGCCCGGCAGCCCGTACGGCGTCGCGGTGTCACCGGACGGCGCGCGGCTCTACATCCTGCAGCTGTCCGGGTTCGTCTCCGTGCTCGACGCCGCCACGTCCGGCGTGCTCGCCACGGTGCCGGTCGGCGAGCAGCCGCAGGGCATCGTGCTGGCACCCGACGGCAGCCGCGCCTACGTCCCCAACAACCGCGGCAACAGCGTCACCGTGATCGACACCGCGAGCAACACCGTGGCTGCGACGGTGCCGGTCGGGGCCGGGCCGCAGGCCGCGGCCATCACGCCGGACGGTCGCTCGCTGTGGGTGTTCAGCTACGACGCCAAGCAGCTCGCGGTGCTCGACACGGCGAGCAACACGGTGCGCACCACCGTGGCGATGGAGCGGGCCGACCACATCGCCTTCACCCCCGACGGAGCCCGCGCCTACATCACGGGCGGGTACTCGGAGATCGTCACGGCCTACGACGTCGCCGGCGTCACCAAGCTCGGCGACATCGGCGGTCTCGACGCCAGGCCCGTCGACATCGCGTCGACGCCCAGCGGCCGCTACGCGCTGGTGCTCACCGCGGGCACCACCGCGGGCGACAACGCCGTGCGGGTGGTCGACACCACGAGCCACTTCGTGCTGAAGGTCGTGGCGCTGGACACCCGGCCCGATGCCATGGCGCTGTCGCGCGACGGCCGCACGCTCTACATTGCCTGCACGCAGGACAACGTGGCGCTGGTCGTCGACACTGCGGGCTACGTCTGACGCCTGCCGTTCACCATCCCGTGCCGGTACATCCACGCACCGCTCGAACGAGTGATCAAGGCTGCGGCTGTGACCAGTGACGCGTCCACCACCACGCACAGCAGGCGCACCGTGCTGCGCACCGGCCTCACCGCGGCCGCCGTCATCGCGATCCCGGGCACCATCGCGGCCACCGGCGTCGGGAAGGCGGGCGCCGCCGCGGCGCCGCGGGGCAACCCGTTCGCGCTCGGCGTCGCGTCCGGCGAGCCGACGCCCGAGGGGATGGTGCTCTGGACGCGGCTGGCCACCGACCCGCTCGCCGAGGACGGGCTGGGCGGCATCGGCAATCGGGTCACCGAGGTCGAGTGGGAACTGGCAGGCGACGAGGGATTCCGGCAGATCCTGCGCAGCGGCACCGAGCGCACCGGCCCCGAGCTGGGCCACAGCGTCCACGTCGAGACGGCGGGCCTCGCGCCGGGCCACGACTACTTCTACCGGTTCCGGGTCGGCTCCGAGATCTCCCCGGCCGGCCGGACCCGCACGGCGCCACCGCCGCAGCAGCTGCAGCCGCTCACGATGTGCTTCACGTCCTGCTCGCAGTACGAGCACGGCTTCTTCACCGCCTACGCGCGCCTCGCGGAGGAGGAACCCGACCTGGTGCTGCACCTGGGCGACTACCAGTACGAGTACGCGAAGGGGAGGTACGAGGCACCCGGCGGCAACGTCCGTGACCATGCCGGGCCCGAGACGGTCACGCTCGCGAACTACCGGCAGCGCTACGCGCAGTACAAGTCCGACGCCGACCTGCAGGCCGCCCATGCGGTGGCCCCGTGGCTGGTCGTCTTCGACGACCACGAGGTGGAGAACAACTGGGCGGGCAACGTGCGCGAGCTGCCGGAGGACCCGCCGGGCCCGCTCGCGCCGCGGCGCGCGGCCGCGTTCCAGGCGTACTGGGAGAACATGCCGCTGCGGGCGGCGCAGCGGCCCCGCGGCGACGCGATGCAGCTCCACCGGCGGGTGAACTGGGGCGCCACGGCCACCTTCCACATGCTCGACACCCGCCAGTACCGCAGCGACCAGCCCTGCGGCGACAGGTTCGGCACCGACTGCGCGGCCCGTACCGACCCGGCCGCGTCGCTGCCCGGCTCGGCGCAGGAGCGCTGGATCGCCGACGGCTTCCGGTCCTCGACGGCCCGCTGGGACGTGCTCGGCCAGCAGGTCTTCTTCTCGCAGGTCGACTTCACCCCCGGCGCGGGACGCGGCTTCAACCCCGACGCCTGGGACGGCACGCCCGCCTCCCGGGACCGCGTGGTCGACTCCTGGGTGGACGCACGCAACCGCAACACGCTGGTGCTCACCGGCGACGTCCACGCGCACTGGGGCGCCGACATCAAGCAGCGCTTCGACGATCCCGCGTCGCCCGTTGTGGGTACCGAGCTGATCTCCAGCTCGATCACCTCCGGCGGCGACGGCTCCGAGTCGCAGTCGACGACGGCCGCGATCCTCGCCGACAACCCGCACCTCCGCTTCTACAACAACCGCCGCGGCTACGTGCGCACCACGTTCGGCCCGACCGAGGTGCGGGCCGACTTCCGCGTGGTGCCCTACGTGCAGCGGCCGGGGGCACCCGCCGAGACCCGCGGTGCGTTCGTCATCGAGGACCGGAAGTCGGGGCTGCAGGCGGTGTGACGGTGGACCGGCCGCCCGGTGCCGGCGGTGCAGCCGTCGTAGGCTTTCCGCATGGCGAAGATCGGACCAGACCTCGACGTCTCGCGCCTGTGCCTGGGCGGCAACGTGTTCGGCTGGACGGCGGACCGGGACACCTCGTTCGCCGTGCTGGACGCCTACGCGGCCGCGGGTGGCAACTTCATCGACACCGCCGACTCCTACATGTGGCGGATCCTGGGCAACTCCGGCGGCGAGTCCGAGACGATCATCGGTGACTGGATGGCGGAGCGCGGCAACCGCGACCGGATGGTGATCGCCACCAAGGTGGGCTCGCTGCCGACCCGGCCGGGCCTCTCTGGCGCCAACATCGCGGCGGCGGCCGAGGACTCGCTGCGCCGGCTGCGCACCGACCACATCGACCTGTACTACGCCCACAAGGACGACCCGGACACCGCGCAGGAGGAGACGCTCGACGCGTTCGACACGCTCGTGCAGGCCGGCAAGGTGCGCACGATCGGCGCGTCCAACTTCTCCGCCGACCGGCTGCGCTCGGCGCTGGAGATCTCCGCCCGCGACGACCTCGCGGCCTACGTCGCGCTGCAGCCGCACTACAACCTGCTCGAGCGCACCGCGTTCGAGAGCGAGCTGGCACCGGTGCTGGAGCGCACCGGGCTGGCCTGCCTGCCGTACTACGGGCTGGCGCGCGGCTTCCTCACCGGCAAGTACCGGCCCGGCACCACGATCGACAGTGTGCGGGCCGAGGGCGCGAGCGCCTACCTCGACGACCGCGGGCTGCGGGTGCTGGCCGTGCTCGACGAGATCGCCGCAGGCCACGAGGTGCCCGTGGCAGCCGTCGCGCTGGCGTGGCTGGCCGACCAGCCGACCGTCGCGGCCCCGATCGCGAGCGCCCGCACCGTCGAGCAGCTCGAGGGCCTGCTGCCGTTGCTGACGCTGCAACTCACGTCGGACGAGCTGCGATTGCTGTCGCACGTGAGCTGACGGCCGAGACCGCAGCCGGGCGAGCCGAGCGGTTCAGCAGCAGGACCCCGCCGAGGGTGATCAGGAGCCCGATCACGGTCTGGATCTCGAGCGGCTGCCCCAGCACGGGCACCGCCAGCAGCGCGGTGACCGGCGGCACGAGGTAGAGCAAGCCGCTGGTCGCCGAGCTGGTGCCCCGGCGCAGCAGCACGAACAGCAGCACGAAGCCGCCCACCGAGTTGACCACGGCGAGCCAGGCCAGCGAGCCGATGCCCGCCGCGGACGTGGAGACGGCGAGCCCGCCGCCCACCAGCAGTGCCAGCGGGGCCAGCACGACCGCGGCCGCGAACATCTGCACGGCCGTTCCCGTGCGCAGGTCCATCGTCGCGCCCACGCGCTTCTGGTAGAGCGTGCCCGCGGCGAACCCCGCGAGGCCGAGCACGAGGAACCCGAGGCCCGCCCCGCCGCCCCCGGACCCGAGGTGGTCGACGCCCGCGACCAGCGCGCCCAGAACGGCGAGGCCGGACCCCCACCAGCCGAGCCTGCCCAGCCGCTCCCCGAGCACCGGCCCGGCGAAGACCGCGACCAGCACCGGGCACAGGCACAGCACGAGTGCCGCGAGCCCGGCAGGCACACCCATCGAGATCGCCGTGTACGCGGCACCGAACTGCACGCCCTGCAGCAGGACGCCGGTGATGACCAGGTCTCGCCACTGCCGACGGCCGCGCGGCCATGGCGCCCTGGTGAGGACGGCCAGCGCGGTGAGCAGCACGGCGGCGATCAGGAGTCGCCACGTCGTGAGTGCCAAGGGGGTCGTCTCGCGCGTGCCGATCGCCCCCACGAGGAAGCCGGAGCTCCACAGCACGATGAAGCCCGGTCCCAGCAGTCGTCGCACGACGGCCTCCTCAGCTCGTAACAGTTCGACTCGTTACATGGTGAGCGTGGCCTCGTAACCTGTCAACCTGTTACATTGAACGGGTGCCTGCGCTCGGTGAACGTCTGGAAGCCGACGGCGCGCTGCGCTTCGACGCCGGCCCGCCGTGGCTCGACCTGCTGGCCACCGTCGGCAGCGCCTACGGACCGGCGCCGGTGGAACGCCTGCGCGGGCTCCCCGAGCTCACCACCTGGCTGGAGCGCGAAGGCCTCACCCCGGCGCGGGCGCCCGTCGCGGACGACGTCCGGAATGCCTGGGCGTTGCGCGAGGCGCTGCGCCCGATCGTGCTCGCGGTGCTGGCGGCCGAGCCGGTGACCGCGGCGCAGGCCGCGGCGCTGCAGCCATGGCTCGATCACGACCTGCCCACGCGGGTCGTCGTGCGCGACGGCCGCCCGGCGCCGGACCGGCCACCCACCGTCGCCGCGGCGCTGGGACGCGTGTGCCGCCAGGCCGTCGAGCAGCTGGGCGGGCCCGACAGCGCGCACCTGGGTGCCTGCGCCGACCACGACTGCGGGATGGCGTTCCTGGATCCGGGCGGGCGGCGGCGGTGGTGCGCGGCGGACCGCTGCGGGGTGCGGGCCCGGGTACGGGCGCATCGCGCGCGGGCGAAGACGGGCTGAGCCCGCTCGCACACACCGCAACGCCACCGCACACACCGTGCACGGTGTGTGCGGGCACCCGCAGGTGTGTGCGAGCTGATCTACGCCGGGTGCGGCACGGCGTCGCGGCGCATGGTGTGGGCGTCGGCGAGGCTGGGCCAGTAGTAGCGCTTGCGTACCCCCACCACGGTGAACCCCTCCGACTCGTAGAGGGTGCGGGCCGGGTCGTTGTCCGTGCGGACCTCGAGGAACACGGTGGCCGCCGCCGCGTCGGCCACGGCGAGCAGCTCGCGCAGCAGCGTCCGGCCGATGCCGCGGCCCTGGTGCGCCGGGTCGACGCCGATCGTGTGCACCTCGGCCTCGGCCTGCGGGGGCAGCGCGACGAACGCGATGCCGGCGTACCCGACCAGCACGCCACCCACGCGGGCGGCGAAGTAGGCGTGCCCGGCGCGCAGCTCCTCGCGGAACGCGCTCGCGCGCCACGGGTCGTCGCCGGGGAACAGCAGGCGCTCCAGCTCGGCGCAGCGCGCGGCGTCCGACTCGTGCAGCGGCCCGACCTCCACCGTGGCCGGCTCCGGCCGGCTCACCCGGTGGTCACGCGCTTGCGCGCGCTCATCTCCTGCGCGTCGGGGCGGCGCAGGTAGAGCGGCTCCAGCAGGCCGGGGTCGGCGCCCGTGCGCAGCGCGTCAGCAGCCACCGCGACGAGCCCCTCCGGGGTTGCCGACGACGGCTCCAGCACGGGCAGGCCGACCGTGTCCGCGAGCGCACCGGCCGCGGCGACCACCCCCAGCTCGGCGACCCGGGCGGCGAGGACGGCCGGCGCGTCGACGGCAGGCCCGTGTGTCCGGCCGGTGCCGTTGTAGGCGGCCCAGTAGACCTCGCGGCGACGCGCGTCGGTGACGACCAGGAACGGGCCTGCGGCCACCACCTCGGCGGCGATCGCGTCGTGCGAGCACACCCCGTGCACCGGGACGCCCAGCGCGTCGCCCAGCGACGCCGCGGTGACCATCCCGACCCGCAGGCCGGTGAACGGGCCCGGCCCGATGCCGGTGACCACGGCCTCGATGTCCTGCAGCGTGATCCCGGCCTCGGCACACGCCGCGAGCACGCCGGGGATCAGCAGCTCACCGTGCTTGCGCGGATCGTGCGCGATCGACGCGCCGCGAGTACGGAGTCCGTCAGCGGTCAGCTCGACGACACCCGCGGTGACGGCGGGGGTTGCGGTGTCCAGAGCCAGCACGAGCACGCCGTCGAGCCTACGAGCGTGGCTGCGGGCCGATGTGGAGGGGCCCCCGGGAGAGCCTTGCTGCCATCCGGAGCCGCCCGGTGCCGGCGCTGGGACCGGTGATCGTTACCGAGCCATGACACGCACCGGGCGCAACCATGACACGGCGCCGCGACGCTCGGGGTCGTGGGTGATCATGGGAGTCGGCCCGACCGGACGCGACGGGGTCGCCGCCGTCGAGGGGCGACTGGCCGGGCAGCCTGCCGATCTACGGGCCGCGATGGTCGCCGTCGGCCCCACCTCCGGCGGGCTTCTCCGCGCGGGTGGCAGGCATCGTCACGGAATCGATGCTCGGGGTGGCCGCCACGAGGGACTCAAGCTGCCGGGCTCGGAGCCGGTGGCGGTGCGGACGGGCACCGTGGCGTCGCGGTTCGAGGGGGAGAACAACGACGCGTGGACGGCGGGCTTCACCCCGGCCGTCGCCGCCGCGGTGTGGATGGGCACCGACCGCAACACCCCGATCCGCACCGCGGCGGGCACCCCCATCGACGGCGCCTCGTTCCCCGGGCGGATCTGGCCGGAGTTCATGGCCCTGACCAGCGTCGATACGCGTCCGGCAGCGTTCCCGTACGTGCGCTCGATCGGCCTGCCGCCGGGTCCGGACATCCCACCGGGCCCTGAGCCGCGCCGAGCTGTCCCCAGGTGCATCGACCTGTGGACAACTCCGGATCACCAGTCGGCGATGACGTCCGGAAGCTCCGAAAGGCGCTGGATCACGGCATCGGGCTGCACGTCCACGGGAACGAGCTGCCCCGCCGGGATGTCGGAGTGCGGCACCAGCACTGCGCGCATGCCCACTGCCTTGGCGCCGCTGACGTCGTCGTAGAGGCGATCCCCCACGTAGACGCAGCGGGCCGGGTCCGTGGCGCCCACCGCGTCCATCGCCGCGCGGAACGCCGTGGGATGGGGCTTCGTGTAGGGCAGGTCGCTGCTCCACACGCAGGCGTCGAACGCGTCGAGGATGCCGTCGCGGCGCAGCCAGTCCTCGTGCCACTCGGCGGGCCACAGCGTGGACGACAGCACGCCCAGGCGCATGCCCCGCTCGCGCAGCGTGGCCAGCATCGGTGCGGCCTCGGGATCGGTCAGCGTGCCCTGCTCCCAGAACGTGCGGTAGGCGGCGACGGCGGCCTCGTCGTGCCGGGCGACGGCGTCGGCCAGCACGTCGGCGAGGGTGAAGGCGTGGTGGCCCTCACGTACGCGGGCCCAGCGTGCATCGTCGGCGGCCAGCAGCGTCGCCGCCAGCTCCGCGGCCGCGGCCTCGTCGTCGGCGTGCGTGGCGCCCGCGAACGCGCGCCACCCGTCGTGGGAGTCGAGCGTCACCCAGGGCACGAGCGTGCCGCCCCAGTCGAAGATCACGGTGTCGATCATCCGCGGGCCTGCCACGTGACCGTCGCCACGCGGACGTCGTCCGGGCGACGCGCGAGCCGCACCAGCAGGTAGCGCTCGGCCAGCCGTTCGGCCACGCCCTCGCCCCACTCCACCGCCACCACCGCGGCATCGAGGTCGGTGTCGAGATCCAGGTCGTCGAGCTCGGCGGCCACGTCGACGGATCCGCCGCCGAGCCGGTAGGCGTCCACATGCACCAGCGGCACCCCGGTGCCACCGGGCAGCGGCGCGTGCTCCCTGGCGATCACGAACGTCGGCGACGTCACGGCGCCGCTCACCCCCAGCCCGCGGGCCAGGCCGCGCACGAACACCGTCTTGCCCGCACCCAGCGGCCCGGAGAGCACGACGAGGTCACCGGCGCCCAGCTCCGCGGCCACGCGCACGCCCAGCGCCTCGGTGTCGGCGGGTTCGGGCAGCTCCAGCTCCGTGTCGAGCGACAAGCCCGTGCCGAGCGACGTTTCCGGTGGCACCGCGGTCCGACCTCCTGCGTTCTGTCCTCGGGTCATGCACGCCGCCGGAACCGGCCCGGCCCCGTGCGTCCGGCCTTGCGCGCGTCGGCCGCCTGCTGCTCGGCCCGCACCGCGCTGCGACGCAGCAGCTCCGTGAGCGCCTCGTCCATCGCGACGGGGCGCTCGAGCATCGGCAGGTGCCCGACACCGGGGAATAGTACGAGTGTGGCGTCGGGCAGCTCGGCGGCGATCACCTCGCTGTGGCTGAACGGGATCACCCGGTCGGCGTCGCCCGCCGCCACCAGCACCTCGCAGCTCGCGAGCGCGGGCAGCGCCGCCACGCGGTCGTGGCTGCCCACGGTGTCGACGAAGTCGGTGAGGGCGTCCACGGCGTTGGCGCTGATCATCGAGTCGACGAGGTCGACCAGCCAGGGCGCGACGTCGTGGTCGCCGTAGGCGAAGTTGCGGGTGATGGCCCAGATGATGTCTCCCGCCGCCCGGCGCACGCCTTCCACCAGGTTCGGCTGGAGCCGGGCGAGCAGGCCGACGCCGCGGGTGAGCGGGTTGCGCCGCGACAGCAGTGCGCCCGGGATCCCGGCGGAGCCCACCTCACCGGCCGATGTGGCCAGCAGCGCGACGCCCGCCACGCGCTCGGTGAACAGCTCAGGGTTCTGCTCGGCCAGCGCCATGATCGTCATGCCGCCCATGGAGTGGCCCATGAGCACCAGCGGTCCCTCCGGCGCGAGCGCGCGGATCACCGAGTCCAGGTCGCGGCCCAGCTGCTCGATCGTGCAGCTGGCCCGCGGAGCGCGCTCGGAGCGGCCGTGGCTGCGCAGGTCGTAGAGCACCAGCCGCACCCTCGGGTCGGTGAGCGCCGAGAACGCGCGCCGCTCGAAGTGCCAGGTGCGCCGGTCCAGCGCGAAGCCGTGCACCAGCACGACCGTCAGCACTGCCGCCCCGGCGGCCGGCTCGATCTCCTCGCAGGAGAGCCGGACGCCGTCGTCGGCCGTGACCGAAGAGGGCTCACCCGGCGGGAACGTGCCCGGCTCGGTCTCCCCCTCGGACAGGGTGGTGGCCAGGCGGCGGCGCTCCGCCCCGATCTGGTTGCGCTTGCGGGCGGCGGCACCGACGGCCACCCCGGTGACGGCGGCGCCCGCGGCGCCGGCGACGGCACCCCAGAGCAGCCCGGGCCTCACCACGACGGGCTCCCGCCGGAGTCGATCACCGTGTGGGCCACGCGGCGGCCGCGCATTCCCGTCAGCACCTCGTAGTGGATGGTGTCGAGCTCGTCGGCCCAGTCCTGGGCCGTGGACTCCCCGCGGTCGCCGGGACCGAACAGCACGGCGTGGTCACCCTCGCGCACCGCGACGTCACCGCAGTCCACCACCACCTGGTCCATGCACACCTTCCCGACCACCGGCCGGAGCTCGCCACCGAGCAGCACCTGCATCCGCCCGTTGCGACCGAGGCGGCGCGGCACCCCGTCGGCGTACCCGATCGGCAGCAGCGC
This sequence comes from Pseudonocardia sp. GCM10023141, assembly GCF_042653605.1. Taxonomy (NCBI): domain Bacteria; kingdom Bacillati; phylum Actinomycetota; class Actinomycetes; order Pseudonocardiales; family Pseudonocardiaceae; genus Pseudonocardia; species Pseudonocardia sp. GCM10023141. The sequence continues at coordinate 228,732 of NZ_JBHSIR010000008.1, read as the reverse complement.
GAGCGTGGTGGCGGCCGGCGTGGTCCATTCGTGCCCGTAGGACACGCCCTCACCGGCCGGCACCCGCTTGACCAGCGCCACCCGCGCCTGCAGCGTCATCGCCGGGCGCAGCGGCGACTCGTCGACCGGGCGCCACAGCGGGTCGAGGCCGAACACGGCGCACCCCGGCCGGACGAGGTCGAAGTGCAGGTCCGGGCGCGTCATCGTGGCCGCCGAGTTGGCCAGGTGCCGGATCGGGCTCAGGCCGCGGTCGCGGGCCTGCTGCCAGGCGGCGGTGAGCCGGGCGGCCTGGCGGTCCAGCATCGGGTGCTCGGGCTCGTCGGCGTGGGCGAGGTGCGACCACACGGCCACCACCTCGGCAAGGCCGTCGGCCACCGCCTTCGCGGCCGCGTCGAGCAGGTCGGGCCACTCCGACTGCGGGGCACCTCCCCGCGTCATCCCGGTGTCGATCTTCAGGTGCAGCCGCACCTGCCGCCCGGCCCGCCCGGCCGCGGCGAGCACCTCGTCGAGGCGCGCGCGGGTGGCCACCGACAGATCGACGCCGGCGGCGACGGCGGCGGTGAAGTCCTCACCGGGCACGTGCAGCCAGGACAGCAGCGGTGCGGTGATGCCGGCGGCGCGCAGCTCGAGCGCCTCGTCGAGCGAGCAGACCCCGAGCCAGGTGGCGCCCGCCTCCAGCGCGGCCCGTGCCACCGGAACGGCACCGTGGGCGTACCCGTCGGACTTGACCACCGCCATCACGGCCGCGGTGGGCGCCAGCCCGGCGAGTACGGCGACGTTGTGGCGGACCGCGGCGAGGTCCACCACCGCTTCGGCTCGGGCCGTACCGGGTTCTGCCACGCTCCGCATCCTCTCATCCCGCGGCGGACGGCCCGGGTGCCGAGCGCACCGCGCGGATCGCCTCGGGGATCGCCGCCTGCAGCGCCGACGCGGGTGCCGGGGCGCCCGCGGCGGCCAGCTCGGCCGCCGCGGCGTGCACGAACGCGGCGCAGCCCGCTGCCCACCACGGCTCCAGACCGGCCGCCAGCAGCGCTCCGATCAGGCCGGACAGGACGTCGCCCGACCCTGCGGTGGCCGCCCACGAGCCGCTCGCCGGGTGCACCAGCGCCCGCCCGTCGGGATCCGCGACGACCGTGGCGTTGCCCTTGAGCAGCACCGTGACGCCCAGCTCGACCGCTGCGTGGCGCGCCGCAGCCACCCGATCGGTCCCCACCTCCCCGGCGATCCGGGCGAACTCACCGGCGTGCGGGGTGATCACGACCGGCCGCCCGTGCACGGCCGCGCGCAGCCCGGGGTGCTGTGCCAGCAGCGTGATGGCGTCGGCGTCGAGGCACAGCGGAACGTCGCGCTGCAGTGCCGCCTCGAGGACCTCCCGGCCGGCGTCGTCGGTGCCGATCCCGGGGCCGACCGTCCACGCCTGCGTCCGGCCGGCCGCGTCGACGGTGTCGGTGGCCACCACCTCGGGCCAGCGCTCGCCCACCGTGGCCCGTGCGGTGCCCGCGAACCGGACCATGCCGCTCGTGGCCAGCACCGCGGCCCCGGTGGCCAGCACGGCGGCACCCGGATAGGTGGCCGAGCCGGCAGCGACGCCGACGACGCCCTGGCTGTACTTGTCGTCGGTGGGGCCCGGCACCGGCCACCGGGCGCCGACGTCGGCGGCGTCGAGCACGTGGGCGTGCGGCGCCGGGAGCAGCGGGCCGAGCCCGATGTCCACCATGTGCACCGGGCCGCACCGGGCCGCCGCCAGCACGTGCACGGGCTTGAGCGCGCCGAAGGTGACGGTGGCCGTGGCCGTGACGGCGGCACCGTCGACGGCGCCGGTGTCGGCATCCACCCCGCTGGGCAGGTCGACCGCCAGCACCGGGACCCCGGCCGCGGCCTCGACCAGCGCTGCGGCACCGGCGCGCAAGCCGCCCTTGCCGGAGATGCCGACGATGCCGTCGAGCACCAGGTCCGCCGTCGCGACGAGCCCGGCGCCGACTGTGGCTTCGGTGGCGTCGACCACCCGCCCACCGCTGCGCCGCAGCGCCGCGAGGCCGGTGGCGTGGGCGCGAGCCGGATCCAGCAGCACGGCGGTGACGCCGGCACCGCGGCGACACAGCTGCACCCCGGCCCACAGCGCGTCACCGCCGTTGTTACCGGCGCCGACGAGCAGCACGACACGTGACCCGGCCACACCGCGGGCCGCCAGCATCCGGCACGCGTGCACGGCGAGCCCGAACGCGGCCCGGCGCATCAACGCGTCGTCGGCGGTGCGGGCGAGCAGCACCGCCTCGGCGTCGCGGATCTGCTGGGCCGTCCAGATTCCTCTCACGGTCGCTGACGCTACTGCGGCCCTCCGAGCTCGGCTCGGTAGCACGAACGGGCCTGCCCACGGGCACAGAACGCTCACAACGGCCCTGTCTGCACTACGTTCTCCCTGTGGCGAGGACCAAGTCTGTGATGTCTGCGATGAGGACGAACCCGGCGTTGCGACCGCCCGCGGTCCGCAACGGCAAGGACGCGGTCGGTCACCTCTCCGCGCCCGGCCCGCACCGGGTGCTGCGGGGCGATCTCGGCATGGTCGGCATCCCCGGCATCGTCTTCGCGCCGGAGGAGGGCCTCGGGCTGCCCGTCGTCGTGTTCGCCCACGACTGGCTCCAGCCCGCCGACCGCTACGCCGACCTGCTGCGCCACCTCGCATCGTGGGGCTTCGTCACGGCCGCGCCGTCGAACCACCGCGGCATCCTGCCCAGCCACCCGGCCTTCGCCGCCGACCTGCGCACCACGCTCGACGTCTGCGCTGGCGTCCGGCTCGGCGACGGCCGGATCAGCGTGGACGGGCGCCGCAGCGCGCTCGTCGGACACGGGATCGGCGCCGGCGCGGCGCTGATCGCCGCCAACGGGCGAGCGCGGCTCGCGGCGCTCGTGACGATCGCGGCCGCCCAGACCCACCCCGACGTGATCGACTCGGCGCGCGCGCTCACCGTGCCCGCGCTGCACATCGCCGCCGGCAAGGACACGGTGGCACCGGCCGCGGGCCACGCCGACCAGATCGCCGCCACCACCAGCGGCCCCACCTGGCTGCGCACGCTGCCCAAGGCGTCGCACTCCGGGTTCCTCGACGGCTCGCACTGGAGCGACCTCGTGCTCGCCGGCGGGCCCGAGGCGAAGACGCGGCGGATCACCCGCGCGCTGGTCACGGGCTTCCTGCTGCGCCACCTCTGCGACGAGGACCGCGTGGACGTGCTGGTGGACGGCAAGGTGCCGGGCACGGTGCTGGCCGACCGGGTCTGATCAGGGCCGAACGCCTACTGGTTCATGATCGAACCGGAACCAGTGGGCGCTCGGCGGTGGTCTCAGTGCGTTTCCGTGCTCCCCGGCAGCTCGGCGATCCGCATCCCGCGGTCGGGGTCGGCCCGGGTGCCGTCGGTGCCGGCCAGCCGCGCTCCGCGGTTGTGGGCGGCGGCGAGCAGTGCCCCGACGAGGTCGACCGGCGGCGGTGGCGCAGCCGCCACCGGATCGGCGTGTTCGCGGGTCAGCTCGGCACCCAGCTGCGACGCGTCGGCCGCCTGCCGATCGAGCTCACGGTGCAGCAGCCCCGCGCGCTCGAGCCACGGTGAGCCGTGCGCGTCCGGCCAGTCCTGGACGAGCCGCCCGACGAGGTCACCGACCTGCTCGGCCGTATCGGCCAGCACGTCGGCCAGGCGCGTGCACCACAGCGCGGACAGGATCGGCTCCGTCATGGGGTGCCGGGTTCGGCCGCGCGCCGCAGCACGTCGGCGATCTCGCTGTCGGCCGGCCCGAGCGCGGCAGCGGCGGCCAACGCGGCCGCCAGCTCGGCCAGCTCCCGCACGGCCCGCTGCACGGCGGTGTCGAGGCGCTCCAGATCGGCCGTGCGACCGGGTGCGAACACCGCGGGCCGATCCGGGGCATGAAGGGCGGCCGCCAGCACGTCGGCCAGCTCGTGCGTGCGCGCGGCGTGCCCACGCAGGCGGACCGGATCCCGATGCACGTCCGAGGGCATGCGTCGATGGTGCCGCATGCACCGTCCGGTTCGGGGCCGAACGGAAGAACTGGTCTGGAGCGGGTCGACGGAGGCACCTCGCACACCGCCTCCCGACTTCGCACACCGTGACCCGTGCTCGCAGGAGTTGGAACGTGTGCGAGGACTGGCGACGGCGTGCGAAGTCGGCGTACCGACCGGTCCTAGCCCACAGCGGCGACGGCTTCCGCGAGCCGGACGGCCGTGGCTCGCGCCAGTTCTGCCGTGGGAGCCTCGACCATCACCCGCACGAGCTGCTCGGTGCCCGACGGGCGCAGCAGCACCCGCCCGGTGCCGCCCAGCTCCACCCGCGCGGCCTCGACGGCATCACGGACCGACGCCGCATCGGCGACGGCGTCCTTGTCGGCCACCGCCACGTTGTGCAGCACCTGCGGCAGCGGGTTGACCACCGACGCGAGCTCCGCCAGCGACGAGCCGGTGGTGGCCATCCGCGCCATCAGCAGCAGCGCGGACAGCAGGCCGTCGCCGGTGGTGGCGTGGCGCGGCAGCACGAAGTGGCCGGACTGCTCACCGCCGAGGGTGAACCCGCCCGTGCGCAGCTCCTCCAGCACGTACCGGTCGCCGACCTGGGTGGTGCGCACCGCGATCCCGGCGGCCTGCATCGCCAGGTGCAGGGCGAGGTTGCTCATGACGGTGGTGACGAGCGTGTCTTCGACGAGCTCACCGGCATCACGCAGCGCGAGCGCCAGCACGGCCATGATCTGGTCGCCGTCCACGACGGCACCGGTGGCGTCGACGGCGAGGCAGCGGTCGGCGTCGCCGTCGTGGGCGATGCCCAGGGCCGCACCGTGTGCGCGCACGGCCTCCTGGAGCGGACCCAGGTGGGTGGAGCCGACCCCGTCGTTGATGTTGAGACCGTCCGGTGCCGCGTTCATCGCGATCACCTCGGCACCCGCCCGCCGGTAGGTCTCGGGTGCGACACCCGACGCCGCACCGTGCGCGCAGTCGACAACCAGGCGCAGGCCGCCCAGCGCTGCCGGCGTGGCGGCGAGCAGGTGCTCGACGTAGCGCTCGGCGGCGTCCGGGAGATCCCGGACACGGCCGATGGCGGCACCGGTGGGCCGCGTGACGGCCTGGCCGATGCCGGCCTCCACCGCGTCCTCGAGCTCGTCGGCCAGCTTGTGGCCGCCCGCGGCGAACAGCTTGATGCCGTTGTCGGGCATCGGGTTGTGCGACGCCGAGATCATCACGCCCAGGTCGGCACCGAGCACGCCGACCAGGTGCGCGACCGCCGGGGTGGGCAGCACACCGACACGGACGGCGTCGACCCCTGCCGAGGTGAGGCCGGCGACGACCGCCGCCTCCAGCATCTCGCCACTGGCCCGCGGATCCCGCCCGACGACGGCGGTGGCCCGGCGCGACCCGTCACGGTGCGCCAGCACCCGTGCGGCGGACGCGGAAAGCCCAACGGCGAGCTCCGGAGTGAGGAGCTCGCCGTTGGCCAAACCACGAACGCCGTCTGTACCGAAGAGACGTCGCTCGCCCAAGGAGATCAGCGCTTGCTGTACTGAGGCGCCTTGCGGGCCTTCTTGAGGCCGTACTTCTTGCGCTCGATGACACGCGGGTCACGAGTGAGGAAGCCTGCCTTCTTCAGCGGCGGGCGGTCCTCCGGGTCGGACTCGATGAGCGCACGGGCGATGGCGAGGCGCAGCGCGCCTGCCTGGCCCGAGGTGCCGCCACCGTGCAGGTTGGCGAAGATGTCGAAGCGCTCGGTCTTCTCGACCGTGACCAGCGGCTCGCGGATGAGCTGCTGGTGGAGCTTGTTGGGGAAGTACTGCTCGAGCGTCTTGCCGTTGAGCTTGAAGGCACCGGTGCCCGGCATGAGGCGGACGCGGACGACGGCCTCCTTGCGGCGACCCACGGTCTGGATCGGGCGGTCGGAGTAGACGATCGGGGCCTCCGCCGCGATGTCGACCTCGATCTCCTGGTCGAACTCGTCGACGGCAGCCTGCTCGTCGACGGCCTGCTCGTCGGCCTCGACCTCGGGGGCCTCGATCTCGGTGGCCTCGGCGTCGACGGCGGCCTCCTCGACAGCCTCGATCTCCGGCTCGGGGGTGCTCACGGTCTGTCCCTCTTCCACTTCGTTGCTGATCGGCTCAGTCACTGAGCGACCTGGGTGATCTCGAACGCGGCCGGCTGCTGCGCGGCGTGCGGGTGCGTCGGGCCTGCGTAGACCTTGAGCTTCTTGCCCATCGCGCGGCCGAGCTTGTTCTTGGGGAGCATGCCCGTGATGGCCTTCTCGAGGAGGCGATCCGGGTGCTTCTCGATCATCTCGCCGACCGAGCGCTTGCGGAGGCCGCCCGGGTAACCGCTGTGGCGGTAGACGAACTTGTTCTCCCGCTTGTTGCCGGAGACCGCGATCTTCTCCGCGTTGATGATCACGACGAAGTCGCCGGTGTCCATGTGCGGGGCATAGGTGGGCTTGTGCTTGCCGCGCAGCAGCGTGGCGGCGTGGGTGGCGAGCCGGCCGAGGACCACATCCGTGGCATCGATCACGTGCCAGGCGCGGGTGATCTCGCCGGGCTTGGGGCTGTACGTGGGCACGGACCTACCTCGTCGCTGTCGTGTGCTCGTCGAAATACTCGGGAGCTGCTTCTGGTGCGCGGATGCGGAAGGCGCCGGGCCCGCGCTGCCGAAAATCACAACTGCCGGGCCGTGCGAGCCGCGGTGAAGCGACCGCGGGTTTCCACCCACCGCACGTCGAAGAACGAGGGTACCCGCCGGTCCGAAGCGGGGTCAAAACACCCCCTCCAACCGACGGGCACCGACGCCCTCAAGATCGCCGGAAGGCCCGCGTGGTCACGACCACCGCGCGGCATTGGCGTTCTCTACCTGCACGTAAGCGTCCTTCGCCAGGCCCAGCGCCACCCCGATCTTGGCGAGCACCCGGTTGAGGTCGGCCGATGCGGCGTCCCACTGGCGCTGCTTGGCCTGGTAGTCGGTGGCCGCCGCGCCCTCCCAGCTGGCGACCATCGGCGCGATGTAGCGCTTGAGATCCTCGAGCTGTCCGGAGATGCGCCCCGACGTGCCGGTGACGCTCTGCTGCGCGCTCTCCAGCGCCGCGAAGGTGACTTTGATCTCGCTCATGTCCGGCTCCCTCTCAGCCCAGTGCCGCACGGATCGCGGACAGGTCGCCCGCCTGCTGGTCCTCGTGTTGCTGATACGTCATCGCCGAGCCCTGGATCGCCTCGCCGATGCCGCGCAGCGCCTCGTTGATGGCACGCGCGTCGGTGTCCCACTGCACCATCAGCTGGGTGAACGTGCCGGCGGCCTCCCCCCGCCACGCGCCTTGCAGCGAAGCGAGCTGCCCGCGCAGCGCGGAGAGCTCCGCCTGCACGCTCTCGTTGACGGACAGCACATGCTTGCCCGCCCTCTGCATCTCCTCGGTCGTCGTACCGAATCCGGCAGCCATCGGGCCCACCCCTCGTTGATCGGTGCTGCGTGGTGAACTGCTCTGTGCCGGCACGATCGCAGCCGGGTGGGTCCCTCCGTGGGCGTTCGCCGTTGATCGTGTGCATGTGTGAACGCCGCGCATGTCGGTTCAGGCGCGCCGGACCGAGCCCACCACCGTCGCGCAGGCCGGGCGCATCACCGCGGCGCCGCTGGGGGTGTGCCGGCAGCCGACGCTGAGCTGGGCGTCGCCGTCGAGCACCACGTACCAGTCGACGATCGTGTTGCTCTGCTCCTGCTGCCGGTAGGTGGTGACGGCACGGCCCGCGAGGCGGTCGGCCGCGACGTAGCCCGACAGCGCCGACCCCTGCGCGACGGCTGCGTCGAACGCCGCCCGCAGCTCCGCCTGGGCGCGGTCCGGTTCGGCACCGGAGTCGTAGCCCAGCGGGGTGCGCTCGACGGCGATCACGTCGCTGCCATCGGGAGCGGCCACGGGCGTGATCAGGCTGCGCCTGCGCTCCGGCAGGCCGCCGGTGTGCTCCCAGCCCGCGGGCAGGTCGAGCCGGTAGCCGTACTGCACGAGCACCCCGGACGGCACGGCGGCGGCCTCGGCCACCGGCAGCATGCTGCCCGCGCCGACCAGCGCGCCACCGAGCCCGAGCACGGCCAGCGCCGCGACGGCGGCGCGCACCGGGTGCCGGTTGCGCGGTGGTGCCGGAGCCAGCCACGAGTCGGCCGGCGGCGGTTCACCCGATCCGGTCGGGTCGCACTCGCCGTGGTCCACGTCCCCGGCGAGTGCGAGCGCCCCGAGCACCGCGGCGGCATCCGGCCGGGAGGCGACGACCGCGGCGGCACCCCCAGCAGCACCCGCAGCAGCACCCGCAGCGTCGACGAGCTCGGCCAGCAACGGCGTGCGGGCCACCCCGCCGATCAGGAGCACCGGGCCGGGACGGCCGCGCACCATCGCCAGCACCTCCTGCAGGGGCGCCACGGCCTCCTGCAGGCGCGGCCGCAGCGCGGCGCGCAACTGCTCGGCGTCGACCCGGACCCGTCCGGCCGGGGTGCGCGCCGTGGCCGCAGGCTGCAGCGAGAGCGCCTCACGGACCCGCCGGACCTCCCGGCGGGCGGCCTCGGTGTGCAGCGCCTCCTGGGCCCCCAGCAGCTCCAGCACGGCGTCGTCGAGGCGGGCCCCGCCCACCGGCACCCGGCGCAGTGCCACGACGGCACCACGGTGCACCACGGCCGCCTCCGCACCGGTCTGGCCGACGTCGAACACCACCCGGGCGCTCACCCCCGCGGCCGCAGCCACCGGTGCCGGCACGGTGCGGACCCGGCCGGCGAGATCGGCGGCACCCCGGGCCCAGCCGACGGCCCGCTCCCCCGACCAGTGCCCGGGATGCACCAGCAGCAGCTCGTCCGGTGGCGACCCGACGAGCTGGTCGAGCAGCGCCGCGATCCCGTGGACCGCGCCACCGGGCAGCTGCGCGAGCAGTCGCGGGGCGCCGCCCTGCTCGACGCCCGCGATCCGCAGGGCCGTGGCGCCGGTCTGCACGGCGATCGCGGTGAACCTCACCGGGCGTCCTCCGCATCATCGGTTGCAGGATCGTCGGGGGCAGGATCGTCTGCGGCGGGCGGGAGCCAGGCCAGCTGCAACCGCCGGATCCCCCGGCGGCGGTCGACGAGCACGCCACGCCCCGGTGGCTGCGGCGCCGGCTTGACCGTTTCGAGCAGGGCACCCTCGTCGGGACTGCCGTTCATCACCAGCCCGGGCGCGGCGAGCTCGCGCAGCCGCCCCAGCATCGGGTCGAACAGGGCCCGGCCGGCACCGCCGCTGCGGCGCGCGACGATGACGTGCAGCCCCACGTCCTTGGCCTGTGGCAGGAACTCGACGAGGGGCAGGAGCGGGTGCACCGCGGCGCCGCCCGGTGCGACCAGGTCGTAGTCGTCGACGAGAACGTAGACCTCGGGACCGGTCCACCAGCTGCGCTCGCGCAACGCCCGCGGCGTGACGTTCGGGCCCGGCAGCCTGCGGCGCAGCGACTCGGCCACCTCCCGGGCCGCCGCCGCCGAGGTCTCCGGCGTGCTGGCGTAGGCGATGAGGTGCGACGACGGGACGCAGCCGAGCAGGCCGCGCCGGTGGTCGATCACCACGAGCCGGGCCGCGTCGGGAGCTTGCCTCGTGGTGATGCCGTGGACGATCAGCCGCAGCAGCGACGTCTTGCCGCTCTCGGCGTCGGCGAAGCACAGCAGGTGCGGCTCGGCGGTGAAGTCGAGCTCGACCCGCGCGAGCCGCTCCTCGTCGAGGCCGATGGGGATGGCGCCCGCCGTGCCGCCGGCGGCCGGCTCGGCGGGCGGCAGTGCGGCGAGCTCGACCAGCTCGGGCAGCAGCCGCACCGGCGGGAACCCGGGGCCGGTGGCCGCGGCGGCGATCCGCGCGACGAGTGCAGCGGTGTCGGCCCCGTCCCCGGCGTCATCGCCACCCGCGAGCCGGGGAGCGGCCAGCAGCGTGGGTGCACCGTCGACCGCGAGCCCGTGCCCGTGCCGGGGCGGTACCGCGGCGGCCCGGCGGCGATCGACCTCCGACTCCGCCGCCTCACCCAGCCGCAGCTCCAGCCGGGTGCCCAGCAGGTCCTTGAACGCCGGACGCAGCTCGCTCCACCGGGTGGCCGAGACCGCGAGGTGCAGCCCGTAGGACAGGCCCTGCGCGGCCAGGGGGAGCAGTCGCGCCTCCAGGTCGTCGAACTCGCCGCGCAGCGTCAGGTAGCCGTCGACGACGAGCAGGAGGTCGGTGGCAGGTTCGCCGTCGAAGCGGCTCTGTGCGCGCCCGGCCCGGAACGCCTCCACCGAGGCGATGCCGGCATCGCGGAACAGCAGCTCGCGACGGGCCAGCGCCGCCGAGAACTCCGCCACCGTGCGCCGCACGAGGTCGGGTTGCTGCCGATCGGCGACCGTGCCGACGTGCGGCAGCCCGGCCAGCGTGGTCAGCGCGCCGCCACCGAAGTCGAGCACGTGCACACCCAGCTCGTCGGGCCGGTGGGTCAGCGCGAGCCCGAGCACGGTGGTGGCCAGCCCGGTGGACTTGCCGCTGCGCGGGCCGCCGACGACGGCGAGGTGTCCGTCGGCACCGGCCAGGTCGACCACCAGCGGGTCGCGGCGCTGCTGGTAGGGCCGGTCGATCAGCCCGACGGCCACCCGCAGCGCACCCGACGGCGCTGCGGCCGCCACGAGCCCGCGCCCGGGCACCTGCCGGATCGGCCCGAGCAGCTCGTCCAGCGGCGGCGGGACCGAGAGCGGTGGCAGCCACACCCGGTGGGCGGGCGGGCCGCTGCCCTGCAGCGCGGCGATGACGGTGTCGAGCACGGTGGGTCCGGCGTCCTCGGCGTCTCCGGAGGGCGCCGACGGCGCCGGGCCGCCACCTCCGGCGGGCGCGGCGGTGACCGGACCCGCGCGGAACGGGTGGGCGCGCGGCCGGGGCCGCGCCGGACCGGGCCCGGCCGGAACCGCGGCAGGGGTGCCCGGCCCCGACACGTAGGCGCCCCGGAAGCGGACGAGCTCGTCGGTGCCGGTGGCCAGGAACGCCGATCCCGGAGCCGACGGGAGCTGGTGCGCGTCGGGCACGCCGAGCACGGCGCGCGACTCTGCCGCGGAGAACGTGCGCAGCGCGATCCGGTAGGACAGGTGCGACTCCAGCCCGCGCAGCCTGCCCTCGTCGAGCCGCTGGGAGGCCAGCAGCAGGTGCAGGCCCAGCGAGCGGCCCAGCCGTCCGATCGTGACCATCAGCTCGATCAGCTCCGGCCGCTGCGCGAGCAGCTCGGAGAACTCGTCGACCACCACGAACAGGGCGGGGAGCGGCGGCAGCTCGGCGCCCGCGCGGCGGGCCGCGGCGTAATCGGCGACGCCGACGAGGTTGCCGGCCGCACGGAGGATCTCCTGTCTCCTGGTGATCTCTCCGGCCAGCGCGTCGGCCATCCTGTCGACGAGGGTGAGCTCGTCGGCGAGGTTGGTGATCACAGCGCTGACGTGCGGCAACGCGGCGAGGCCGAGGAACGTGGCGCCGCCTTTGAAGTCGACGAGCACGAGGTTGAGCTCGGCGGAGGAGTGCGTGGCGGCGAGCCCGCAGACGAGCGTGCGCAGCAGCTCGCTCTTGCCGGAGCCGGTGGCACCGATGCACAGCCCGTGGGGGCCGCTGCCGCCCTGCGCCGACTCCTTCAGATCCAGCGTGACCGGTGCGCCGCGCTCGTCGACACCGATCGGGACGCGCAGCCGATCACTCTCCGACGCCGCCCAGCGCGCCCGCAGCGCGGCGATCCCGGCCGCTCCCGGAGCCATTCCCAGCAGGCTGGGCAGCTGCAGAGCGGCCCGGCCGGTGCCGTCGGCCGCATCGGGTTCGAGGCCGGCGGGCCGGTAGCGCGCGAGCCGGCGCGCCATCGCCAGCGCCTCGGCGGCACCGAGCGCATCGGGCACGCCGATCTCCGTGCGGCCGGCGGCCGGACCCATCGCGGGATCGGTGGCAGCCGGGCCGGAACTCGGCCCGGATCCGGCGCGGTGCAGCCGCCCGCCGCCCACCTGCAGCCGCACCACCGACGGCGCCGGGCGCCGCCCCGACGGGGCACCCACCCGCAGCACCGTGACGCCTGCGACGCCCGCCCACGGGCCCGGCCCCTCGGCCACCCCGTCGACGACGACGAGCAGGTGCGGCTCGCCCACCCCGGCCCCCGCCTGCCGGCCGGCGAGCTCGGCCACCCACCACCGCCGCACGTCGTCGACGTCGGCGGTGATCATGCGCAGCGCTCCGATGGCATCGCGACGGCGGGGATGGGCCGCGTGCGGCAGCCATTTGACCCACTCCCACTCCGGCGCCAGCGACGGCGGCGCCACCACCGCCACCAGCGCGTCGGCCGGGCTGTGCCACAGCGCGTACTGCGCGACGACGGCCCGGCCCAGCGCCCGGACGTCGACGAGGCCCGCTGCGGGATCGGTCGGCTCCAGCCAGACCGTGGAGCTGGCGCGCAGCGACAGCGCGAGCGGCAGGTCGGGCACGACGGCATGGCCGCGCAGGAACCGGCGCAGCGCCAGCGCCGTGACCGGTTCGATGCCCTCCACCGGACCCGTGTGGGGCGCGACGAGCCGGGTGGCGAGCCGCTGGGGCCCGATCCCCACGCGCACCTGCCCGAAGTCGGAGTCCGCCGCTCGCCGCTCCCACAGCCGGCCCGCGGCCAGCACCGCGGGCCATGCCGCCGGCTCGGGGTGCACCGACTCGACCGCCGCCCGCTGCTCAGCGGCGATCGAGCGGACACGCTCGCGCAGCATCCCGAGGTAGCGCAGGTAGTCGCGCCGATCCTCGTCGAGGGTGGCCGAGCGGTTGCCGCCGCCGCGGCCGCTGCCCGTGGCCATCATGCCGAGCGCGGACAGGGCGAACATGCCGCCGAACAGGTAACCCGTGACCCCCGGGCTCGCGACGACGAACCCGACCGCGCCCAGCATCATGAGCAGCGGCAGCATCTTCGCGAGCACCCCGGACGGCACCAGCCGTTCCGGCTCCGGTGGTGGCTCCAGCGCCAGCTCGCCAACGGGTGAGCGTGGTGGCACCCGGCGTGGACGCACGACGCCGACGGTTCCCATCGCCACCCCTTCCGTTCGGTGCCGGCAGCGCGGATTCCCCCAAACGGCCACGGGGAACGCACCGGCCTTGCGATGCTAGGCAGCAGCCGGGGTCCCCCGTGGGCGTTCGGAACAACTCGTCGATCTCAGTTGCCGGGAGGCGCCGCATGGCCGGTGACGGGCAGTTCTGCAGGCTCACCGTGCTGGCTCCACGCACGCGGGTCGACGTCGCGCTGCCGGCCGACGTGCCCGTGGCGGAGCTGCTGCCGATGGTGCTCGAGCTGGTCGGCGAGCCCGCTCCCGTCCCGGCGGGCCCGGTGCGGCGGCCGCTGCCGTGGCGGCTGTCCGGTGCGGCGGGCGGTCCACTGCCGGTCGCGGCCACTCTCGCCGAGCTGGGGGTGCTCGACGGTGAGCTGCTGCGGGTGGGCCCCGCCGATGCCGCACCGCCCCCACCCGTGTTCGACGACCCGGTCGACGCGCTGGCCGCCACGGCCGGGAGCGGCAGCGCGGGCGAGCATCCGTTCCCGGCCGCGGTGGTGCTGACGCTCGTCGTCGCCGCGGCCGGGATGCTGGCCTGGACCGTTCCCGGCCTGATCGGTGCCGGTGTCGCCGCGGTGGCAGCGGCCGTCGCCGTCGCCCACGCCGCGCGCCTGGTCCGCGAGCCCGGCCCGGTGCCACGAACCACGGGGTCCGACGCGGCCCGCACCGCTGCGCTGGCCGCCGTGCCGCTCGCCGCCGCGGCGGGCTGGGCGGCGTCGGGGCCCTCCGGTGGCGTGCTGTTGGCCGTCACCGCGGCCGGCGTCGCCGCGGCCGCCGCCCAGGTGGTGCTGCGCGTGGTCGCGCCGGTGCTGGTCGGGATCGTCGTGGCGGCCGTGCCGGCCGCAGCGGCCGCCGTCGCCGTCCGGTTCGGGGTGGCGCCGGCAGCGGCTGCCGCCGCGGTCGCCGCCGTTGCGGTCGCCGCCGGACCCATCCTCCCCCGCATCGCGCTGCGTCTGGCCGGACTGCCCCGACCGCTCGTCCCGGCCGACGGTGACGAGCTCGTCGACGCCGACAGCGGCCCTGACCTGCTGCCGCCCCACGAGCTCGCCGAGCGGGCCGACCTCGCCCGCGGCTATCTCGCCGGGCTGGTCGGGGGGTGGGCCACGGTGGCGGCAGCCGGCGCAGCGACCGCGGCCGCCGGGAGCGGTTGGGCCGGGCCCGCGGTCGCGGGTGTCACCGTTGCGGTGCTGGCGCTGCGCTCCCGTGGTTACGCCGACCGCGCACCCACCCGCGCCTCGCTGCTGGCCGCGATCACCGCCGCCGTGGCGCTGGCGGTGCTGCTCGGCGGCCGCGACGCCGCCATCGCCCGGCCGCTCGCCGGGGTGGTGCTGCTCGTGGCAGGCGGGGCCGGGCTGCTCGCGATGGGCCGCCCGCGACGCGTCGGCTCGCCGGTCGCGCGACGGGCCGTCGACTGGCTGGAGGCGCTGCTCGTGACCGCCGCGGTACCGCTCGCGTTCGGCGCGATGGACCTCTACCGGATCTTCCGCGAGCAGTGAGCGTCCGGGCCGCGGTGCTGGCTCTCGCGGTGGCCACGCTGGTCGGTCCCGCGCCGGTGCCGGCCGCGGTCGTCGGGCCGCCGGCTCCGCCTCCCGTCAGCAGCGATCCGCCGCCGGGGCACCGCCCGGGTCCGGCACCGGGGCTGCGCGCCCAGCAGGCGTGCTCCCCCGCGGCGCCCGACGCTCCCGCTCCCGGTGCCGCCGGTATCCCCGACGCCGCCACCCGCATGCAGCTCGACGCCGTGCACCGGCTCGCCACCGGCGCAGGCCAGGTCGTCGCCGTGATCGACACGGGCGTCGAGCGCCATCCCCAGCTCGGGTCCCGGCTGCGTGCCGGTGGCGACTACCTCACCGGCGGCGACGGCTTCGACGACTGCGACGGTCACGGCACCGCCGTGGCGGGTGTCATCGCCGCGGCCGCCGACGCACCCGGCGGGATGTCCGGCATGGCGCCGGGCGCCACGGTGCTCGCGATCCGCCAGTCCAGCCCCAGCTACGCCGTCGCGGGCCCGAGCGGCTCGTCGCACCAGGCGGGCGACACCGAGACGCTGGCCGACGCGATCGTGCTCGCCGTCCGGGAGGGGGCCGGGGTCATCAACATCTCCGAGGCCGTCTGCGTCGCCCCCGGCCTCGCGGCGACCACGGGCGAGTCGGTGCACGCCGCGCTGCGGTTCGCCGCGCGGTCCGACGTCGTGGTGGTGGCCGCCGCCGGCAACGTCGGCTCGGGCTCCTGCGCCGCCGCCGGCACGGCCCAGGTCCCGCTGCCGGCCTGGTACGACGAGCTGCTGGCCGTCGGCGCCGTCGGCCCCGACGACGCGCCCGCCGACTTCACCGTGCCCGGTCCCTGGGTGGACGTGGCCGCGCCGGGCACCGACATGCGGTCGCTGGCCGTCGGTGGCGGCACCACCGACATCGACGTGCGGGGCACCAGCTTCGCGGCACCGTGGGCCGCCGGGCTGGCCGCGCTGATCCGGCAGCGGTTCCCGGCACTGACCGCCGCCCAGGTCACCGACCGCATCATCGCCACGGCGCGGCGCCCGGCAGGCGGCCGCAACGACACCGTCGGCAACGGCGTGATCGACCCGGTTGCGGCGCTCACCGCGGTACCCGCCGTGCTCGACCGCGCCGTCGCCGCAGCGGCCCCGCAGGCCGAGCTCCCACCCGCGCCCACCCCACCCGCGCTGCCGGCAGGCGGAGCGGGCCTCGACCTCACGGCAACCGCGGCGCTGCTCGCGGCCGGGGCGCTCGCGGCCTGGCAGCTGCGCCGCCGGCGCCCGGCCTGATCCCCACCTCGCACACCCACCCAGGTCCTCGCACACGCTGCACACCCTGCGACGACCGGAGAACGTTTGCGAAGACCGCGTGGGTGTGCGAGGTCGCTCGGGCTCAGCCTCCGGGAAGCACGTCCACCACGTGCCCGGCCTGCGCGAGATCCTGCAGCGGCCCGACGGGCAGCAGCCGCAGCGCCGCCTCGGGCGCCGGTGCGGCCGGGCCCACGCCGAGCGCCGCCGCGGTGGCGGCGTCGGCCACCCCGTACGCGACGCCGCCCGCCGACACCAGCCACAGCGGGCCGGCACCCGGTGCCCGGCCGGGCCCGGTGGCGCGCACTGTCCCACCGCCACCGACCGCGACGGCGTCGATCCGCGGACCCGCCCCGTCGGCCTGCGCGAGCGGCACGGGAGGCGAGCCGGTCCTCGGCAGTGCCGCTCCCCACCACGTGCCGCCGCCGGGGACACCGCCGTCGACCCACGTCCAGCAGGTGACGGGCGCGTCGGCGGGCTCGAGCACCCGCAGCGAGTCTGCGGGCCAGCCGTTGACGCGCAGCAGGTCGACCTGTGCGGCCGCGTCCAGCACTCCGGACGCGACGGGGCGCGGGGCCCGGGCTGGCGAGGATTCCGCCAGCAGCTCACCGATCATCTTCGGTGTCTTCTGCAATCCCGCGGCCAGCACCACGTAGTACTGCGCCGGGCTGCCGCCGGGCTGCGTGACGAGCACGTCGCCGACCCTCCCCGGCAGGCCCGCAGGCGCGGGATCGCCGCGGCGGGGCACGTCCGGGATCGCGAGCGCCGGACCCTCGGGGATGAGGGACAGCAGGTCGGCCGACGCGCTGCGCGGCACGGGGCGGCTGAGCCCGAACGCCGCGAGCAACCGCCCGTCGGACGTGTCCAGCCGGTGCCGGTGGCCGCCCGTGACGAGCCAGGTGGCGCTGTCGGGCCCGGCCAGCAGCACGCTGTCGCCGTCCGGATCGGGCACGGGCGCAGCCACTCCCCCGAGCACGGTGGTTGCCGCGACCTGGCCGCCGTCGGTGACCTGGTCGCACACCGCCCAGCCCGCCGCCACGGTGGCGTCGGGGCGCACGGCGACCGCACCGGGCACCGCGGCGGTGGGGGTGTGGGCACCTTCGGCGAGCGAGGCGTCCGCGATGGTGACGGGTGCGAGTCTCGCGGGGTCGCCGGCACCCGGTCCGCGCACGGCGGCGGCGACGAGCCGGGCGGCCGTCAGGTTGGCGACGGGCACCAACCGGTCACCCGCCACCACGAACATGGCCCCGGACGGGGAGCCGACGACCACGGCCTGGTCCTTCCACGCCTTCGCGGGAACGATCTTGGCGTAGCCCAGCACCGCGCCGAGCCCGAGCATCCCCAGCAGGACGCCCACCAGAGCGGCCCGGCGCTGCGAGCGGATCTGCTCGTGCAGCGGCACGGGATCGCCGCGCACCAGTGCAGCCTCGAGCCTGCGCAGGCCGAAGCGGTACGCATCGGCCTGATCGCGGGTGGCAGGAGCCCGCGTGGAGCTGGGGCGAGGCACCCCCGGACGGTAGCCGCGAGGGTGCCCGTCCCGTGGGCGTTCGGGAAAACCCGCCGCGCCTACTCCGCGGGCTGCGGCGCCGCCGGCGCCCAGAACACCGACGCCACCGTGGCGTACATCGCGAGCCCGAGCGCGATCATCGCGACGATCACCGGCCAGGACCACGCGTCCGGCACGTGCATCGCGAGGAACCAGGACTTCGTCTCCACCCCGGAGAACTTGAAGATCATCGGAACGACGCCCTGGGGGAACAGCGGGATCGCCCCGAACGAGACGCACAGCCACACGAGCACCCGGCGCCAGAACGGCAGCGCCTCCATCCGCGCCGCCAACGAGCCCACGGCCGCACCACCGGGGCCGTCGGCCGGGCGACCGTGGCGCAGCAGGCTCAGCAGCTCCGGACCGCGGCGCTCCAGCCGGGAGATCGCGATCGCACCGAGCCCCCACCACGACAGCAGCCCGGTCGCGACGCCCACCGGCACGCCCCACCAGCCCCACCACAACGCGGCGCCGACGGCCGGGCCGGTGGTGAGCAGGATCAGCGCGAGCCCCGCGTAGACCTGGCCCATGGCCTCGCCGTCGTTGTCGCCGGACGAGAGCGGGTTGCCCGACCGCTGGTGCGCGTCGACGCCCGGCACGGCCATCACCACCGACAGCAGCGCGCTGATCCCGGCAGCCCCGCCGAGCACGGCAGGCAGCACGGCGAGCACCAGCGGCCAGGCCGTCGCGTCGCCCCACCACGTCGCCAGCAAGCTGATCAGCACCACCGGCGGCCCGTAGACCAGCAGGAACGCGCGTTGCCGCGACCGCAGGTCGATGCGGGCGGAGCCCGGCACCATCAACGTCAACCACAGCGCCGTGCCGTCGGCCGCGTACAGGTTCGACGACATGGCACCGCCCATCACGGCGCCGACCAGGCCGGCGAACGGCACCATGCCCGTCCAGCCGATCGCGAGCGGCATCAGGCAGAAGGCCAGGCCGTACACCAGGGAGAACACCACGCGGTGGCCGCTGAGCAGGTCCCGCGACCAGGTGCGCAGCTCCTTGGCACCGGCAGCACCTTGCGCGCTGCGGGCCGTCAGCGGGTACCTCGGCGTGACCCCGATCCGGTCGGCGGTACCGCGCCACGCCAGCAGCGCCGACCAGCCCAGGAACAGGACCGCCGCCAGCACGCCCAGCCCGGCGAGCGCGGCCAGCACCAGCAGCCAGTCACCGCGGCCCGCCGCCTCGACGGCCACCAGGGCCCAGCCCGACGGCGCGATCCGGCCCGCCGTCGCGAGCACGCCCTTGACGTCGAAGCTCACGAACGCGACGACGAGCGCCCAGCCCTGCGCCGTGAACGCGAGGATGAACGCGTTGACGGCGCCGGCGAGCACCGCGCCCGAACGCACCTGCAGCAGCAACCCGTACACGGCGACGGCCAGCCGCGACGCGAGCACGAAGCAGGCCAGCTCCAGCAGCACCGCAGGCACCCCGACCAGCGCTGCCGGCACCGAGATCCGGGCGCCCTGAACGATCACCGACGACAGCGCGACCAGCGCGATCACCGGGGCGACGCCGACGAACGACGCCGCGACCAGCCCGCCCGTCAGTGCCCGGCGCGACAGCGGGAGCGCGGTGAAGAACTCGGGGCGCAGCGACTCGTCGCCACCGCCGGTGAACAGCGGCCCGACCACCCAGCCGAGCATCCACAGCCCCAGCGCGACGGCCAGCAGGTCGGCGTCGGCGGCACCCGCCCACACGGTGCCGGCTGCCAGGCCGAGGCCGATCACGCCCCCGACCACCATGAAGAACACCCGGTTCTGATCGCGCAGCCCGTGGCGCAGCATCGCGATCTTCATGCGCACGAACACCTGCCAAGGCCGCGCGCCTGCCCCCACCGTCACGACATCGGGGGCCATCACACCGACAGCCATGCCAGCCCCTCCGCCCCGCGCGTCGACGCCCCGACGAGTGCCACGAACGCGTCCTCCAGCGTGCCGCCCGCCTGCACCTCGGACACGGTGCCTGCCGCCACGACCTGCCCACCTGCCACGACGGCGACGCGGTCGCAGAGCTGCTCGACCAGCGCCATCACGTGGCTCGACATGACCACCGACCCTCCGCCCGCGATGAAGCGGCCCAGAATCGTGCGGATCGTCGCGGCCGATACCGGGTCGACCGCCTCGAACGGCTCGTCCAGCACCAGCAGCCGGGGCGCGTGCAGCAGCGCGACGGCCAGACCCAGCTTCTTGCGCATGCCGGTGGAGTAGCCGATCACCTGCTTGCGGTCCTCGCCGTCGAGCTCGAGCACCTCGAGCAGCTCGGCCGCGCGCGCCGTCACCTCGGCGACGGGCATCCCGCGCAGCAGCCCGATGTAGGTGAGCACCTCGCGGCCGGTCAGCCGCTCCGGCATCGCCAGCCCGTCGGGCAGCACGCCGACCAGCGCCTTCGCCTGCTGGGGCGCCGCCCAGACGTCGACGTCGAAGATCCGTGCGGTGCCCGCGTCGGGCCGCAGCAGGCCCACCGCCATGGACAGGGACGTGGTCTTGCCTGCGCCGTTGGGGCCGAGCACGCCGAAGAACGAGCCGCGCGGCACCCGCAGGCTCAGGTGGTCGACCGCGGCGCGGCCACCGTCGGACTTGCAGAGTCCGTCCAGCTCGAGTGCATCCATCACGATGATCCTTCGATCGGGTGCGCGGTGGTCGCGCGTTCGAAGATGTCGGCGAGCTCGACGCCGTAGGCGACGAGGTCGAGATCGGGAAGCACGCCGATCAGCGCGGGCACGGCGTCGATGGCCGCCCGGATGGTGATCGCCATGGTGCGGGAGTCGAAGTCGCGGAACTCGCCCGTGGCGTGGCCCCAGGCCAGCACCCTCTGGACGTCGGTGACGGCCTGCACGCCCTGCGTCGCGTAGACGCCCTGCTGGTCGCTGCCGGCCGCGTCGTGGCGGATGATCTCCAGCAGTGCGCGCAGCTCGCGCGGGTGCCTGCGCATGAAGTCCAGGTTGCTGGTGATCAGCATCCGGAGCCCGGCCATCGCGGTGGGCTGGCCGACGATCTGCGGCTCCATGATCGCCACCGCCGTCGCAGCCACGTGCTCGACGACGGCCGCGATCATCCCCGCCTTGTTGCCGAAGTGGTACGAGATGACCCCGACGCTGATCTCGGCGCGCTCGGCGATGCGGGCCATCGACGCCCTCGCGAGGCCGACCTCGGCGATCACCTCCGCGGCGCATCCGACGATCTGGCTGCGACGCGCCTGTTCAATGAACGTCAGATTTTCTGAAGGCACGTTCAGAGATTAACACAGGCATTCAGTTCTGCCCGCATGCCAGAGCGAACGGCGCGTTCGTACACCTCGGGTGGACGAAAGTGCCGTTCGTGCGGGGTGGGGGCCCGCAAGCCGCTACACCGTGATCGCGTCCAGCCGTTCCCGCAGGAACGGTGCCGACACCACCGGTGCCAGGCCCGCGCGTCGCCCGACCGGCGGCTCCAGGGGCGTGACCAGCGCGTCGTGGTCGAGCTCGCCGAAGAACACCAGCGAGTACAGCTCCTCGTGCGGCGCCCCGGCCTGCGGCGGCAGCACGCGGTGGCGCCCCGAGCGCCAGCGCAGGCCCGTCCAGTGCTCCAGCAGGTCACCGATGTTGACGGTGAGCGCGGCCGGGTCGTACGGGGCGTCGATCCACCCGGTCGACGGGGTCTCGACCTGCAGCCCGCCCGCCCCCGGCTCCCGGTCGAGCACGGTGACCGTGCCGAAGTCGGTGTGCGGCCCGATCCGGTACTGCCCGGGTTCCGGCTCGCCCACCTCGGTCAGCGGCGGGTAACGGTTGATGTTGAACGTCCAGGTCGGGTGCGCGGCCAGCGCCGTCAGCGCGTCGAGCGGCTGCCCCAGCGCGTCGGCGCAGAGTCGCAGCAGGTCGCGCGACAGCGCTTCCATCGCCGCCGTGTACCGGACGGCGACGTCGTGCAGCGCCGGGACCTCGGCAGGCCAGACGTTCGGCAGGAACCACTCGGCGTCGACGGCCGCGTCGCCGGTCGGCACGAACGGGCCGACAGCGAAGGACTCCTTCAGGTCCGGGGGCGTCTCGACGCCCTCGACGCGACCGTTGGCCTCGACGCCGGGCCCGAGCCACCCCCGGCCGCCGACCGTCACCCCGTAGCGCGCCTTCTGCTGCGGCGGCAGCGCGAAGAACGCCCGCGCCGCGCTGCGGACGTCCGCGCGCAGCGCGTCGCCCACACCGTGGCCGGTGACCAGCAGGAACCCGGCCTCCTGCAGCGCGGCGTCGACGATCTGGCCGACACCGCGATCACCCGCCCGCCAGGCCGCGAGGTCGATCGTCGGGATCGGCGAGGTCATAACGGCTCCCCGATGTCCTCGTTCCACAGCTGCGGGCTCGCCGTGATGAAGTCGGTCATCAGCGACGCGCAGCGGTCGTCGTCGAGCACGGTGATCGCGACACCGTGCTCGGCGAGCCAGTCGTGGCCGCCGTGGAAGGTGCGCGCCTCGCCGACGAGCACCGCACCGATGCCGAACTGGCGCACCAGACCCGAGCAGTACCAGCAGGGCGACAGGGTGGTCACCATGATCGTCTTGCGGTAGTCGCGCTGCCTGCCGGCCGCCTTGAAGGCCGCCGTCTCGGCGTGCATCGACGGATCGTCGTCCTGGACCCGCCGGTTGTGGCCGCTGCCCAGCAGCGTGCCGTCGGTGGCGAACAGGGCGGCGCCGATCGGGATGCCGCCCTCGGCGAACCCGGCGCGGGCCTCGCCCAGTGCGACGTCGAGCATCGCGGCGGTGTCAGTCGGAGCCATCACCCGCCTCACTCTGCTGGCCGCGCAGCCACCGCCGCAAGCACCCTCAGCGCTTGCGGCTCGCCGACAGCCGCGGGAACAGCGCGGCGTAGACGGCGGCGGCGAGCGCGGTGCCCACGAAGAACGCGATGTCGCCGACGCCGGGCAGCAGCGATGGCACCAGCCCGGTGAACAGCACCTGGTTGGAGAACAGCGGCACCGACACCCCGATGCCGACGACCAGCGCGATCACGCCGGCGTGGTTGCGATACCCGCGGTCGTAGAGCAGCTCGCGGGGGATGTCACCGTGGCGCAGGTACATGTCGGTCAGCACCACGCCGAGCCACGGCCCGATCCAGTAGACGATCACGAGCAGGAAGCCCTCGTAGCCTGCCGCCGCGTCACCGAGCGCCAGCAGCGCGATGACGAAACCGATCACGCCGAACGCCGCCGCGACCACCGCCCGCGCCCGCCGCAGCGGCACCTCGAAGCCCATGCTCAGGAACGCCATCGCCCCGGAGTAGACGTTGAGGACGTTCGCGGCGACGGCCCCCAGCGCGATCGCCAGCAGCGTCAGGTTCGCGAGCAGGCCGGGCAGGACGCCCACGTACTTCGTGGCCGGGTTCTCCGACGTCACGCCCGCCATCGCCGAAGCGCTCACCGACGCCGCTCCGACGATCATCAGGACGGTCGTGGAGACGAACATGCCGAGCCCCGCGGCGAGCCCGGTGCGCCGCGGCGAGCTGTCGGCGGGCAGGTAGCGGGCGTAGTCGGCGGCATACGGGCTCCACCCCGCCGTGTAGCCGAACACCGCCCCGACGGTCAGCAGGAACCCCCCGATGCCGCCGCCACCCCCGTCGGCAGGCACCGCGGACGCGTCGAAGTGCGTCAGCACGATGACCGCACCGACCGCGAAGATCACCGCGAGCACCGGGAAGGCGATCCGCTCGAACGCCTGCACCAAGTTGTGCCCGAAGAACGCGATGGCCACCTGCACCAGCACGATGACGACGAGGCAGCCGACCGTCGGCAGGCCGGTGAGGGAGTTCAGCGCGAACGACGCGCTCACGCTGTTGACGGCGAACCAGCCGCAGCCCGACGTGATCGTCATCAGCCCGGCGGGCAGCACGTTGCCGCGGTAGCCGAACGCCAGCCTGCCCAGCACCATCTGCGGCACCCCGCCGGCCGGGCCCCGAGCGGAGATCACCCCGTGCGCGAGGGACGCGAGCCCGTTGCCGAGCAGGATCGCGGCGACCGCCTGCCAGAACGTCAGCCCGAAGACCAGCACCGAGAGCACGCCGACGAAGACCGTGGCGAACTCGAGGTTGGGCGAGGTCCACGTCCAGAACAGCTGGCGCGGCCTGCCGTGGCGCTCGGCGTCGGGGATCGGCTCGTTGCCGCCGGGTTCGACGGCGACGACGCGGCCGCCGTACTCTCGCCCGGGGTCGCTGCTGCCGGGAACCGTGCCCGGAACGGGATCCGCTGCCATCTGCACACTCTCGCCCCCGGCACGGCCGCGGACAACAGGGACCGAGCCGTGGACCGAAGCCGTAACACGGACGTTCCCGGGGGCGGCGGGCTCAGCCCTGCGCCACCCGTACCTGCCTCGTGACGGCGGCCCTGGCCGCGAGATCGGCCTCGTCGGGGTAGTCGACGCCGATGAGCGACAGGCCGTGTGCGGGAGCCACGGTGACCTCGCTGGCCCGGCTCCCCCGCTGCAGCAGCGTGGCGATCCACGCCGGATCCCGGCGGCCCCGCCCGACGTCCAGCAGCGCCCCGACGAGGCTGCGCACCATCGAGTGGCAGAACGCGTCGGCGCTGACGTACGCGAGGAGGACACCGGAGGCCTCGCCGGGTGTCCAGTCGAGCCGCTGCAGCGCACGCACGGTGGTGGCGCCCTCGCGGCGCTTGCAGAAGGCCGCGAAGTCGTGCTCGCCGAGCAACAGCTCCGACGCCGCGGTGACGGCATCGAGGTCCAGCGGATGCGGCCAGGCCAGCGTGTCGCGGGCACGCAAGGGCTCCGCCCCGAACGGGGCCGTGGCGACGCGGTAGCGGTAGTGGCGCCGCAGCGCGGCGAACCGCGCGTCGAACGTGTCGGGCACCGACGAGATCGCGTACACGCGGACGTCGGGCGGCAGCAGCCGGTTCACCCTGCGCAGCAGCTGCGCGGGGTCCACGTCCACCGGGAGGTCGATGTGGGCGACCTGCCCGTCGGCGTGGACGCCGGCGTCGGTGCGCCCGGCGACGGTGAGCGTGACCGGCAGCCGCAAGATCGTGGCCACGGCCTCGGTGAGCACGCCGCACACGGTGCGGAGCCCTGGCTGCATCGCCCAGCCGGAGAAGTCGGTGCCGTCGTAGCCGAGGTCGAGGCGGTAGCGGGAAACAGCACCGAGCCCGCCGTCCGGGGGGACGACGGGCTCGGTGGTGTGGTGCGGGTGGATCAGGACTCGTCCTTCTCCTGCTGCGACGGCGGCAGCGTGAACCCGGCGGCCTCGGCGGCCTCCGCGTTCGCGAACCAGACCTCGGCCACGGTGCGGTCGTAGAACGCCGTGCCGGGGACGTGGTACAGCATCGAGTCGGCGTTGCCCTTGATGTCGAAGCCCGCGGGGGCCTCCGCCGGGTCCTCGAGCGGGGCGTGGCTGCCCTCGCCGTAAGGCGCCTCGTCGGTGGACGCGGACTCGACGGCCTCGGGGGCCTCGACGACCTCGGCCTCGGCGACCGGAGCGGTCTCCTCGGTCTCGGCCGGTGCGGCTGCGGCCTTCTGGGCCGCCGCCTTCTGCGACGCGTCCGCGCGACGAGCCCGGTTGGCCTCGTCGGTGACGGTCTTCTGCGACACCAGCTCGATCACGGCCATGGGGGCGTTGTCGCCCTTGCGCGGCATGGTCTTGGTGATGCGCGTGTAGCCACCCTGACGGTCGGCGAAGAACGGGCCGATGTCGGTGACGAGGGCGTGGATGACGTCCTTGTCGCGGATGACCTTGGCGATCTCGCGGATGTTGTGCAGATCTCCGCGCTTCGCCTTGGTGATCAGGCGCTCGGCGTAGGGCCGGAGCCGCTTCGCCTTCGCCTCGGTGGTGGTGATCCGGCGATGCTGGAACAGCTGTGTGGCCAGGTTGGCCAGGATCAGCCGCTGGTGCGCGGGCGAACCGCCGAGGCGGGGCCCCTTGGTGGGCTGAGGCATGGCTACAGCTGCTCCGTTTCTGCGTAATCCTGACCGTCGTCGCCGAACGGCTGGTCGGCGTCGAATCCGTCGGAGCCGTACTCGGCAGCCGCAGCCGACGGGTCGAATCCGGGCGGGCTGTCCTTGAGCGCGAGGCCGAGCCCGACGAGCTTCATCTTGACCTCGTCGATCGACTTCGCACCGAAGTTGCGGATGTCGAGCAGGTCGGCCTCACTGCGGCCCACCAGCTCACCCACGGTGTGGATGCCCTCGCGCTTGAGGCAGTTGTAGGACCGGACGGTGAGGTCCAGCTCCTCGATCGGCATCGCGAAGGCCGCGATGGTGTCGGCCTCCTGCGGCGACGGCCCGATCTCGATGCCCTCGGCGTCGACGTTGAGCTCGCGGGCGAGCCCGAACAGTTCGACGAGCGTCTTACCGGCAGAGGCCAGCGCGTCGCGGGGGGTGATCGAGGGCTTCGTCTCGACGTCGAGCACCAGCTTGTCGAAGTCGGTGCGCTGCTCGACACGGGTGGCCTCGACCTTGTAGGTCACCTTGAGGACCGGCGAGTAGATCGAGTCGACCGGGATGCGGCCGATCTCGGCGCCGGTGGCCTTGTTCTGCATGGCCGGGACGTAGCCACGACCACGCTCGACGACGAGCTCCACCTCGAGGCGGCCCTTGTCGTTCAGCGTGGCGATGTGCAGATCCGGGTTGTGCACGGTGACACCGGCCGGGGGCACGATGTCGCCTGCGGTGACCGGGCCGGGGCCCTGCTTGCGCAGGTACATCGTGACCGGCTCGTCCTCCTCGGAGGACACGACCAGCTCCTTGAGGTTCAGGATGATGTCGGTGACATCCTCCTTCACCCCGGGAACGGTGGTGAACTCGTGGAGCACGCCGTCGATGCGGATGCTCGTGACCGCTGCCCCCGGGATGGAGGACAGCAGCGTGCGCCGGAGCGAGTTGCCCAGCGTGTAACCGAAGCCCGGCTCCAGCGGCTCGATGACGAACCGGGAGCGGGTGTCGACGACCGAGTCCTCGGTCAGTGCGGGGCGCTGAGAGATCAGCATGGGGATGTGCCTCCTTCAGGCCTGCGGCAACCGCTATTTGATGCCGCAGCAAGCCCCCGCCGCCTCCCTGCGGCGACGGGGGTGTCGAGTAGCTACCTACCCAAGAGAGAGAGAACTACTTGGAGTAGTACTCGACGATGAGCTGCTCGGTGACCTGCGTGTCGATCTGCGCACGCTCGGGCACGGAGTGGACCAGGATGCGCAGGTTCGACGGAACGACCTGCAGCCACGCGGGAACCGGACGATCGCCGAGGAGCTCCTTGGCGATGATGAACGGATCGGTGGCCAGCGACTTCGGGCGGACATCGATGATGTCGTAGCGAGTCACCTGGAAGCTGGGGATGTCGACCCTCTTGTTGTTCACAAGGAAGTGGCCGTGGTTCACCAGCTGGCGAGCCATGCGCCGCGTGCGGGCGAGGCCCGCGCGGTACACGACGTTGTCGAGGCGGCACTCGAGGAGCTGCAGCAGGTTGTCGCCGGTCTTGCCCTCGCGACGGCTGGCTTCCTTGTAGTAGCGGCTGAACTGCCGCTCCATCACGCCGTAGGCGAAGCGCGCCTTCTGCTTCTCCTGCATCTGCAGGAGGTACTCGGTCTCCTTGATCCGGATCCGGCCGTGCTGGCCGGGCGGATACGGGCGACGCTCGAACGCCTGGTCGCCGCCGACGAGGTCGACCTTGAGCCGGCGGGACTTGCGGGTCATGGGTCCGGTGTAACGAGCCATGTCTTGTTACTCCCTTTCCCTAGACCCGGCGCCGCTTGGGCGGCCGGCAGCCGTTGTGCGGCTGCGGGGTGACGTCGGAGATGGTGCCGACCTCGAGGCCGGCGGCCTGGAGGGAACGGATCGCGGTCTCGCGGCCGGAGCCGGGACCCTTGACGAACACGTCGACCTTCTTCATGCCGTGCTCGGCGGCCTTGCGGGCGGCGCTCTCGGCGGCCATCTGCGCGGCGAAGGGGGTGGACTTGCGCGAGCCCTTGAAACCGACGTGGCCTGCGGAGGCCCACGCGATCACGGCACCGGTCGGGTCGGTGATCGACACGATGGTGTTGTTGAAGGTGCTCTTGATGTGCGCGTGGCCCATCGCGATGTTCTTCTTCTCCTTGCGGCGGACCTTCTTGGGTCCGGCGCCGGAGCGGGTACGGGGCGGCATTACTTCTTACCTGCCTTCTTCTTGCCGGCGACCGTCTTCTTCGGTCCCTTGCGGCCGCGGGCGTTGGTCTTGGTGCGCTGGCCGCGCACCGGCAGGCCCCGGCGGTGCCGGATCCCCTGGTAGCAACCGATCTCGATCTTGCGACGGATGTCGGCCTGCACCTCGCGGCGAAGGTCACCCTCGACGCGGAGGTTGCTCTCGATGTACTCGCGCAGCGCGGTCAGGTCCTCGTCCGTGAGGTCCTTCGAGCGCAGGTCCCGGTCGATGCCGGTGGCCTCGAGAATCTGCTTCGAGCGCGTGCGCCCGATGCCGAAGATGTAGGTGAGCGCGATCTCCATCCGCTTGTCGCGGGGGAGGTCGACGCCAGAGAGTCGTGCCATGCGGCGGTGTTCTCCTGTCGATTTTTCGTGCCAGGTCTGCTCAACGACCGTCCCGCTGCCGACCTCGCATGCTGCGTCGGGCGGGCCCCGGCCTGGTCCGGGGGTGAACCGGGCCCGTGTGGCCCGGCAGGTGCGCTGAGTTCCTCTGTGTAACTGCGGTCAGCAAGACCGCGACGTGCTCGATCCCCTTGCGGGGGTGATCAGCCCTGACGCTGCTTGTGACGCAGGTTCTCGCAGATCACCATGACCCGCCCGTGACGGCGGATGACCTTGCACTTGTCGCAGATCTTCTTGACGCTTGGCTGGACCTTCACGTCCGTCGCTCTCTTTGTTGTTGGTGCTCGTTCACTTGTAGCGGTAGACGATCCGGCCGCGGGTGAGGTCGTAGGGAGAGAGCTCCACGACCACCCGGTCCTCAGGGAGGATTCGGATGTAGTGCTGCCGCATCTTCCCGCTGATGTGCGCGAGGACCCGGTGTCCGTTCTCCAGCTCCACGCGGAACATCGCGTTCGGCAGGGGTTCGACGACCCGGCCCTCGACCTCGATCGCCCCGTCCTTCTTGGCCATATCCTCCGCGATCCGTGACAGGTGTGCGTACCCTTGGTTCCGTGCTGTGTTGCCCGTGCGGGCACGCCACCAACCCGGGACCAGAAGTGCACCGGGCACGACGGAACCGGCGCCATGAGGCGCGCCGAACCCCAAGTGTACGTCCGTTGCGCGGAGGGCCGCGCATGGGGTACAAGGCGCGGGCGCGACACCCGGAGAATGCGGACAATTCACGCGCGGCGGGCGGATCGCAGGGTTAGCGTAGCCGGTCGACACCACCCGGCTGACGTCCCCCGCGGAGATCCGATGACCGACCGGCGGCGCACCCTGCCCCGCGCGCTGCGCCCGTTCCGGCACCGCGACTACCGCTTCCTCGTCGCGTCGATGGGGGTGTCGCTGGTCGGCAGCGGCATGTGGATCGTGGCGCTCGTCTGGCAGGTGATGGCGCTCGGGGGCGGGCCGGCCGAGCTGTCGGTGGTGGCCACGGCCACGAGCATCGGGCTGCTGCTCAGCGTCCTCCTCGGCGGGGTCGCCGCCGATCGGCTGCCCCGCCGCGCGCTGCTCATCGTCGTGGAGATCACCCGGATCGCCACGGCCGGCATCGTGGGCCTGCTCGCCATCAGCAACACGCTGGCGCTGTGGCACCTGGCCGTCATCGCCTTCGTGCTCGGTGCCGCCGAGGCCTTCTTCTTCCCGGCGTACACGGCGCTGCTGCCCACGATGCTGCCTGCCGACGAGCTGCTGGCCGCCAACGGCGTCGAGGGCACGCTGCGGCCCATCGCCCAGCAGGCGCTGGGTCCCGCGGCCGCCGGTGTGGTGGTCGGCGCCTTCAACCCGGGCGTGGCCATCCTGCTGGCCGCGGCGGCCTACCTGGTCGCACTGCTGGCCCTGCTGGTGATGCGCACGCTGCCCGTCACACCGGCCGCCGAGCACAGCTCGGTGCTGCACGACCTCGCGGAGGGCTTTCGGTACCTGTTCCGGACGGGCTGGTTGTTCGCGTCGCTGGCGTTCGCCACGTTGTACGTGCTGGTGATCATCGGCCCGATCGAGGTGCTGCTGCCGTTCGCCGTCCGCGACAACACCGGCAGCGGCGCGGGCGGGTTCGCCTTCGTGCTGGGCGCGTTCGGTGTGGGCGGCGCGATCGGATCGCTCGTCGTCTCGTCGCTGGCGATGCCGCGGCGCTACCTGACGGTGATGCTGCTGCTGTGGGGCGCAGGCGCGGCGCCGCTCGTGCTGCTCGGGATCACCGCCCAGCTCTGGGTCATGGCGATCGCGGTGTTCGCCGTCGGGTTCACCGGCTCCGCCGCGATCGTCATCTGGGGCACGCTGCTGCAGCGCCGGGTCCCGCCGCACCTGCTCGGCCGGGTGTCGAGCCTGGACTTCTTCGTGTCGCTGGCCCTGATGCCGATCTCGATGGCCATGGCGGGCCCGGTCGGCACCTGGCTCGGGGTCCCGCTCACGTTCGTGCTGGCCGGCGCCGTACCGGTGTTCCTCGCCGCCGCGGCGATACTGGGGTGGCGGTTGCCGCGTGACGAGATCGCGCACCCGCTCGACCCACCCGCGGCCGTCACCGCCACCGCGGGCTGACGTTCCGGGGATCGTCGTAGCCGGTGGAGACGCCCGGTCGATCTTGGGACGATCGGGCGGCACTGTCGACCACCACCCGTTGGAGTCCAGGTTGTCCGCACGATCTCGCAGTTCCGCGCGCTGGCTCAGCGTCGCCATCGGCATGGTCCTGGTCATCGGTGCGGTCACCGGCACCGCCGATGCCGCAGGCGAGACCTACGACCAGTACTCGCTCATGAGCAGCCGCTCCGCAGGCCAGCTCGTGGACACCGCCGGGGCCCCTGCGAGCCAGTGGGCCTGGAACCCGACGGGTGCCGGCCGCTCCGAGATCCGCTGGGACACCCCGGCGAACTGGAACAACCCGGCGACGGGCGTGGAGCACTTCGTCCACGACGGCGACTGGGTCTACCTCGACGGCTACGAGGACAAGGGCACGGGCGCGTACAACCCGCAGCGCGTCACGTCCGAGCAGGTCGGTGACGGCGACTGCGCTCACCTGGTGTCGTTGCCGAGCCACGGCGGCCAGCAGCACTACGTCCGGTGGACGGTTCCCACGGCGGCCTACTGCCTCATCGCCGACGGCACCATCACGACCGCTGCCGGCGTCGTGCACTTCCGGCACCGCCAGATCTGGCGCCCCGCCACCACCTGCGCCACGAGGTTCCTCGGCACCGTCGCCTGCATCGAGCAGCAGGAGACCTGGTGGGACGACAACGGCCACCCGATGCGCATGCAGATCGACCGCACGCAGAAGCTGGGCAGGGGCAAGGGACCCGGCCTGCAGATCCACGCGACGGTGGGCGAGGGCAAGCCGATCGACTGGACCGCCGACCTGCGCTACACCTGGACCTGGTAGTCCACGCACACCACAAGGGGGTCGCGCACACCGTTGACGGTGTGCGCGACCCCCTGACGGTGTGCGTCGGTGCTACAGGACCTTCAGTTCCTCACTGACCTCGGCCACCGACTTCTTCGCGTCACCGAAGAGCATCGAGGTGTTGTCGGCGTAGAACAGCGGGTTGTCGATGCCGGCGAACCCGCTGCTCATCGAGCGCTTCAGCACGATCACCGAGTGGGACTGGTCCACGT
Source organism: Pseudonocardia sp. GCM10023141 (assembly GCF_042653605.1). Lineage (NCBI taxonomy): Bacteria > Bacillati > Actinomycetota > Actinomycetes > Pseudonocardiales > Pseudonocardiaceae > Pseudonocardia > Pseudonocardia sp. GCM10023141. The sequence goes on along the minus strand of NZ_JBHSIR010000008.1, from coordinate 197,625 downwards.
TGAGGATCGGCATGCCGAAGATCGGCGAGCTCGGGTCGCTGCGCGCCGCCGGGTTGGTGACGTCGTTCGCCCCGATCACCAGCGTGACGTCGGTGCGGGAGAACTCGTCGTTGATGTCGTCCATCTCCTTGAGCGCGTCGTAGGAGACGTCGGCCTCGGCCAGCAGCACGTTCATGTGCCCCGGCATCCGGCCCGCGACCGGGTGGATGGCGTACTTGACCTCCACACCCCTGGCCTCCAGCAGCTTCGCCATGTCCTTGACGGCGTGCTGGGCCTGCGCCACGGCCATGCCGTAGCCGGGCACCACGATCACCGACGACGCGTAGGCCATCTGGATCGCCGCGTCGGCGGCGCTCGTCAACTTGACCGTGCGGTCGATGCCGTCGTCGGCACCGGGCAGCGTCGTGGTGCCACCGAACCCGCCCGCGACGATCGCCGGGATCGAGCGGTTCATGGCCTTGGCCATCAGGTTGGTCAGGATCGAACCCGACGCCCCGACGATCATGCCAGCGACGATCATCGCCGTGTTGTCGAGCGCGAGGCCCGCCGCCGCGGCGGAGAGCCCGGTCAGCGCGTTGAGCAGCGAGATCACCACGGGCATGTCGGCGCCACCGATCGGGAGCACCACCAGCACCCCGAGCACGGCCGCCAGCACCAGCAGGAGGATGACCCAGATCTCGGGCGCGCCGCCCAGCCCGGCGAACACGGCGCAGACGATCGCGCCGAGCAGCAGCACCGCGTTGACGAACTGCTGCGCCCTCCCCAGCCCGATCGGGCGGCTGGGCAGGATCTCCTGCAGCTTGCCGAACGCGATGAGCGAGCCCCAGAACGACACCGAGCCGATGATCGCGCCGAACAGCGACGCGACGATCACGTAGGCCGGCTCGGTCTCGAACCCGCCGGACGTGCGGAACTCCGACCAGGCGATGAGCGCGACCGCGCCACCACCCACACCGTTGAACAGCGCCACCATCTGCGGGATGGCCGTCATCTTGACCTGGCGCGCCGACGGGATGCCCAACGCGGCACCGACGATCAGCCCGACGATGATCAGCACCCAGTTGTGGCGCACCTGCAGCAGCGCCGCGATGACGGCGATCGTCATGCCGACCGCGGCGATCTTGTTGCCGCGCACGGCGGTCTTGGGGCCGGTCAGGCCCATCAGGCCGTAGATGAACAGCGCGAACGCGATGATGTAGAGGATCGTGACGATGATGTTGAGCGTTTCCATCAGACGTCGACGTCCTTCTTCTGCTGAGCAGCCGGCTTGGGCTTGAACATGCCCAGCATCCGGTCGGTGACCAGGAAGCCACCGATCACGTTGATCATGCCGAAGGCGATCGCGATCACCAGGATGATCGAGTCGAGCACCGAGGGGTTCTCCAGGCTGCCCAGCACGATGAGGCCACCGAGCAGCACGATCCCGTGGATCGCGTTGGTGCCCGACATCAGCGGCGTGTGCAGCGTGTTCGGCACCTTCGAGATCACGGCGAAGCCCACGAACCCGGCCAGCACCAGGATCGCGATGTTCGCCAACAGTCCGCCGGATTCCATCAGGCCTCCACCACCCGGGTGACGCACGCCTTCGCGAGCACCTCGTCGTCGAAGTCCGGCGCGAGCGCGCCTTCCTTGTCGAGCATCAGCTCCAGCAGCGCCGACACGTTGCGCGAGTACAGCTCGGAAGCGTGCTCGGGCATGTCGGCGGGCAGGTTGAGCGGCGAGGCGATGGTGACGTCGTGCCTGACGACGATCTGGCCCGGCTCGGTGAGCTCGCAGTTGCCGCCGCTCTCCCCCGCCATGTCGACGACGATCGAGCCGGCGCGCATGCCCTCCACGGCCTTCGCCGTGACGAGCGTGGGCGCCTTGCGGCCCGGGACGTTGGCCGTGGTGATCACGACGTCGAAGCCGGAGATCGCCTCCTCGAGCCGCTTCTGCTGCTCGGCCCGCTCGTCGGCGGTGAGCTCACGGGCGTAGCCACCCTCACCGACGGCCTCGATGCCCAGGTCGAGCCACTGAGCGCCCAGCGAGCGGACCTGGTCGGCCACCTCGGGACGCACGTCGTAGCCGGTGGTGCGAGCACCGAGCCGCTTGGCCGTTGCCAGCGCCTGCAGGCCGGCGACGCCCACACCCAGCACGAGCGCCGTGGCCGGCTTCACGGTGCCGGCCGCGGTGGTGAGCATCGGGAAGAACCGCGTGGAGCGGTCGGCCGCGAGCAGCACGGCCTTGTAGCCCGCCACGCCTGCCTGCGACGACAGCGCATCCATCGACTGGGCACGGGAGATGCGGGGGATCGACTCCATCGCGAAGGCCTGCACGCCTGCGGCCTTGAGCGCGGCGACCGTCTCCGGGGCGCTCAGCGGCGCCAGGAAGCCGATCAACGTGGCGCCGGAGCGGAGCTTGGCCACCTCCGCCGCCGAGGGCGGAGCGACCTTCACGACAACGTCCGCCGCCCACGGGTCACCGATGGTGGCTCCCGCTTCCACGTACTGGGCATCCGGGATGAGGGCCCCGGCCCCCGCCCCCGCCTCGACGACGACCTCGACACCGCGCGTGCGCAGCTTCTCGACGATCTTGGGGACGAGCGCGACCCTGCGCTCGCCGGCACCGGACTCGCGCGGTACCCCGACGACCGTGGCTCCCGTCGGCTGCTGAGCAGCCTCGACGGTGCCCTCGCCGGTTCCCGGAGCGGACTCTTCACTCATGAGCCAGGAACCTAGTGCAGCAGCGTCCGCGCACTCACCCGGTGTGATCTGCGTCGGCACCCCAACGTCAACTCGACCGATTCAGGTGACGGCCGCGATCTCAGTCTGCGGGAAGCGTGAGGATGCGCGGCCCGTCGTCGGTGATCGCGACGCTGTGCTCCCAGTGCACCGCACGGGCACCGTCGGCGGTGACGACCGTCCAGCCGTCCTCGAGCTCCCTGGTCTCCGGATCACCCGCGGTGATCATCGGCTCGACGGCGAGCGCCATGCCGGCCCGCAGGCGCGGACCCTGGCCCGCCTCGCCGAAGTTGGGCAGGAACGGATCCATGTGCATGGACGTGCCGATCCCGTGCCCGCCGTACTCCGCGACGATGCCGTACTCGACGCCGTCGCGCCGCCCGGCCGCCTCGCAGGCCAGCTGCACCGCGTGGGAGATGTCGGTGAGCCTGCCACCGGGCTGCACCGCGCCGATGCCGGCGTGCAGCGCCTCCTCGCAGGCCGCGGACAGCGCCAGGTCGGCCGCCGACACGGCACCGATCGGAATGGTGACCGCGGCGTCGCCGTGCCAGCCCTCGAGGATGGCACCGCAGTCGACGGAGACGAGATCACCCTCGGCCAGCACCTGCGCCAGGCTCGGGATGCCGTGCACGATCTGCTCGTTGACCGACGAGCAGATCGAAGCCGGGTAGCCGTGGTAGCCCAGGAACGAGGGAACGGCACCGGCCTCGCGGATGGTCTGCTCGGCCAGCGCGTCCAGGTCACCGGTACTCACCCCCGGCTTCGCCAGCTCGATGACCGCAGCCAGCGTGCGCGCCACCAGCGCACCCGCTGCCCGCATCGCCTCGAGCTCGGCCGGGGTCTTGAGCTCGATGTCGCGTCCACGCCACCGCGCCACCATCGCGCGGACGCCGGAGCGTCCGGAGGTCATCGCCGCCCCGCGGTCATCGTTGCCGTCACCGGTCCCCTGCGGTGGACCGCGACAGCGCGTCGGCGACGCGGTCGGTGATCTCCCCGACGGAGCCGACGGCATCGACGGTGACGAGGATGTCGGCGTAGTGCGCGAGCAACGGCGCCGTCTCGTCGCGATACACCTGCTGGCGCCTGCGGATGACGTCCTCGGTGTCGTCGTCGCGCCCGCGACCGAGCAGCCGCGCGACGAGGACGTCCTCGGCCACCTGGAACTCCACGACCGCGTCGAGTGCCTCGCCACGCTCGTCGAGCAGGTCCTTGAGGGAACCCGCCTGGCTCAGCGTGCGCGGGAAGCCGTCGAGGATGAACCCCTTGGCCGCGTCGTCATGGGTCAGCCGGTCGCGGACCATCGCGACGGTGACGGCGTCGGGCACGAGATCGCCCGCGTCCATGTAGCCCTTGGCTTCGACACCCAGCGGTGTCTCCTGCTGGAGGTTGGCCCGGAAGAGGTCGCCCGTGGAGATGTGGGGCACTTCGAGCCGCTCCGCGAGCCGCTCAGCCTGTGTGCCCTTGCCCGCACCCGGGGGACCGACGAGAACCAGTCGCACGCGACACCGACCTCCACTATTCGAAACCGAACCGACAACCGAAACGCCAACTGCTCGACGCTAGCGCAGGAATCCGTCGTATCGACGCTGCATGAGCTGGCTCTCGATCTGTTTGACGGTGTCGAGGCCCACACCCACCATGATCAGCACTGCGGTGCCACCGAACGGGAAGTTCTGGTTGTTGCCGCTGCCGGTGATGCCCAGGAAGAAGTTGGGCAGCACGGCGATGATGCCGAGGTACAGCGAGCCGGGCAGCGTGATGCGCGAAAGCACGAACTGCAGGTACTCGGCGGTGGGCCGGCCGGGCCGGATACCGGGGATGAACCCGCCGAACTTGCGCATCTCGTCGGCACGTTCTTCGGGGTTGAACGTGATGCCGACGTAGAAGTACGTGAAGAAGATGATCAGCGCGACGTAGAGCGCGATGTGGACCGGGCTCGACTGGTCGACGAGGTAGGTCTGCACGAACTGCTGGAAGCCGCCGCCGGTGGAGCCGGTGAGCCGCGCGATCAGATCCGGCAGGTACAGCAACGACGAGCCGAAGATCACCGGGATGACACCGGCCTGGTTGACCTTCAGCGGCAGGTACGTGGACGTGCCGCCGTACATGCGGCGCCCGACCATCCGCTTCGCGTACTGCACCGGGATGCGGCGCTGGCCCTGCTCGACGAACACGACGCTGGCGATGATGGCGAGGCCGAAGAAGCAGACCCCGGCGAAGACCAGCCCGCCGTTGTTGAGGATGTTGGCGCCCTCGGACGGGATGCGGGCCGCGATGGAGGAGAAGATCAGCAGCGACATGCCGTTGCCGATGCCCCGCTCGGTGATCTGCTCGCCGAGCCACATGATGACGGCGGTGCCGGCCGACATCACGATGACGATGATCGACATCTGGTAGACGCTGGCGTCCGGGATGACCGGCAGCGAGCAGTTGCCGAACAGCTGGCCGCGCTGTGCGAGCGCGACGATGCCGGTGGCCTGCAGGATGGCCAGCGCGATCGTGAGGTAGCGGGTGTACTGGGTCAGCTTGTTCTGACCCGACTGCCCTTCCTTCTTCAGCTGCTCGAACCGCGGGATCACGACCGTGAGCAACTGGATGATGATGCTCGCGGTGATGTACGGCATGATGCCGAGCGCGAAGATGGAGAGCTGGAGCAGCGCGCCGCCGGAGAACAGGTTGATCAGGGAGTAGACACCTGAGTTGTCACCGCCCTCGACCTGGCGGATGCACTCCTGGACGTTGGGGTACGAGACACCGGGCGACGGGATCTTGGCACCGAGTCGGTAGACGGCGATGACCCCGAGCGTGAAGAGGATCTTCTTCCGGAGATCCGGCGTCGTCAGTGCCGACCGGAAAGCGCTGAGCACTCGGTGACCCTCCCTGTACTGGTGACCCGCTCCAACCGCAGGCCTCCCGCCGAACGGCGGTGCGGCATCCCGCAGCTGTGGCGGGTGCCCGGAACCCTCCATGGGGTAACGGGCGGGAACGACTCTACAGCGGCCGTATCGCCCCCACGGCACGGACCGGCGACCAGTGGATGTGCTGGACGCCGGCCCGCACCGAACGGACCCCGACTGCCTTGCGTGAAGCGTGCGCGGACGCACGCCCCTAGAGCTCGGTGACGGTCCCGCCAGCTGCCGTGATCTTGTCACGGGCGCTTCCGGAGAAGGCGTGCGCGCTCACCGTGAGCGCAACGCCGTCGATGTCGCCGTTGCCGAGCACCTTGACGAGCTGGTTGCGGCGGACAGCGCCGACCTCGACCAGCTCGGCCGGGCCGATCTCGCCGCCCTCGGGGAACAACTGGGCGAGATCGCCCACGTTGACCACCTGGTACTCGGTGCGGAACCGGTTCTTGAACCCCTTGAGCTTGGGCAGCCGCATGTGCAGCGGCATCTGCCCACCCTCGAAGGCGACCGGAACGGTCTTGCGGGCCTTCGTGCCCTTGGTGCCACGGCCGGCAGTCTTGCCGCCCTTGCCACCCTCACCACGGCCGACGCGGGTCTTGGCGGTCTTCGCGCCAGGAGCCGGACGGAGGTGGTGGACCTTGATGACACTCACTTCGAGTGCACCTCCTCGACCGTCACCAGGTGGCGAACGGTGTGGATCATGCCACGGATCTGCGCCGTGTCGGGCCGCTCGACCGTCTGACGGATCTTGCGGAGACCGAGCGACAGCAGCGTGGCGCGCTGGTTCTGCTTGCAGCCGATGGTGCTGCGCGTCTGCGTGACGAGCAGCTTCGTCGACGTGATCGGCTCCTGCTGAGCGGTGGGCGAGATGTCAGCCATCACGACCTCGCGCTCTGAGCTGCGGCCGCACGGGCCCGCAGCATCTGCGCCGGAGCGACGTCCTCGAGCGGCAGACCACGGCGGGCCGCGACCTCCTCGGGACGCTGGATCATCTTCAGCGCGGCGATCGTGGCATGCACCACGTTGATCGCGTTGTCGCTGCCGAGGCTCTTCGACAGGATGTCGTGGATGCCGGCGCACTCCAGGACGGCACGCACCGGGCCACCGGCGATGACGCCGGTACCGGGGCTGGCCGGGCGCAGCATGACCACACCGGCCGCCGCCTCACCCTGGACGCGGTGCACGATCGTGCCGCCGATGCGGGGGACGCGGAAGAAGTTCTTCTTCGCCTCCTCCACACCCTTGGCGATCGCCGCAGGCACTTCCTTCGCCTTGCCGTAGCCGACGCCGACCATGCCGTCGCCGTCACCGACGATCATCAGGGCGGTGAAGCTGAAGCGACGACCACCCTTGACGACCTTGGCGACACGGTTGATCGTGACCAACCGCTCGATGTACGGGGTCTTGTCCTGGGCCGCCCCGCCGCGGCCGCCGTCCCGGCGATCCCGGCCGCCGCCGCGGTTGTCACCGCTGCCGCCGGTGGCGGGCCCTCCGGCCCCCCCGCCGTCACGCCGTGTACGTCCCGGCATCAGACGTTCCCTTCAAAGTTGTGCATCATCAGAACTCCAGACCACCCTCGCGGGCGGCGTCGGCCAGTGCAGCGATCCGACCGTGGTAGCCGAAGCCACCGTGGTCGAACACCACAGCCGTGACGCCGGCCTCGCGGGCCCGAGCGGCGACGAGCTCGCCGACCTTGGTCGCGCGTGCCTTCTTGTCGCCGTCGAGCGCACGGACGTCGGCTTCCATCGTGGACGCCGACGCGAGCGTGTGACCGGCCAGGTCGTCGATCAGCTGCACGATCAGGTGCCGCGAGCTGCGCTTGACGGCCAGGCGCGGCCGCTCGGGGCTGCCGCTGACCTTCTTGCGCAGCCGGGCGTGCCGGCGCGCGACCGCGGTGCGGCGCTTGCTGGACACCTGGGATGCGGTGCGCTTCTTGGCAGCCGCAGAGATTGTCTCGGCCATTACTTACCCGTCTTCCCGACCTTGCGCCGGACGACCTCGCCGGCGTAACGCACACCCTTGCCCTTGTACGGCTCGGGCTTGCGAATCTTCCGGATGTTCGCCGCCGTCTCGCCGACCAGCTGCTTGTCGATACCCACGACAGCGAACTTGGTGGGCGACTCCACGGTGAACGTGATGCCTTCCGGCGGCGTGACGACGACGGGGTGGCTGAAGCCGAGCGCGAACTCGAGCGCGCCTGCCTTCAGTGCCACGCGGTAACCGACACCGACGATCTCGAGCTTCTTCTCGTAGCCGGCGGTGACGCCGACGAAGAGGTTGTTGACCAGCGTGCGCGACAGGCCGTGCATGGCCTTGCTGCGGCGCTCGTCGTCCGGTCGCTTGACCTGGACCACTCCGGCTTCGTCGCGCTCGATCGTGATCGGCTCGATCACGGTGTGCGACAGGGTGCCCTTCGGCCCCTTGACGGTGACCGTGCGGCCGTCGATCTGTACGTCGACCCCGGACGGCACGGTGATGGGCAGCTTCCCGATACGGGACATGGTGTTATCCCCTCACCAGACGTAGGCGAGGACTTCTCCGCCCACGCCGTTCTTCTTTGCCTGCTGGTCGGTCTGCAGGCCGCTCGACGTCGAGATGATCGCGACGCCGAGTCCGCCGAGGACACGGGGCAGGGTGGTGGACTTCGCGTAGACCCGCAGGCCGGGCTTGGAGACCCGGCGGAGGCCGGCAATGCTGCGCTCGCGGTTGCGCCCGTACTTCAGCTCGATGACCAGGGACTTGCCGACTTCGGCGTCCTCGACGGTGTACGAGGAGATGTAGCCCTGCTTCTGCAGGATCTCCGCGATCGACACCTTGAGCTTGGAGTGCGGCATGACCACACGGTCGTGGTACGCCGAGTTGGCGTTGCGCAGACGGGTGAGCATGTCTGCGATGGGATCGGTCATCGTCATGTGACGTCACTACTTTCCCGCCTGGTTCCCCCGGGTGTTGCCCGGGGGCCTGTGGCGATCATGGGGGTACTGCTACCAGCTGCTCTTGTGCACGCCCGGCAGCTCGCCGGCGTGTGCCATCTGACGAACGCAGATCCGGCACAGGCCGAACTTGCGCAGCACGGCGCGCGGACGGCCGCACTTCTGGCAGCGGGTGTAGCCGCGAACCTTGAACTTCGGAACGGCCGCAGCCTTGATCCGGAGGGCCTTCTTGGCCATCTCACGCCTCCCTGAAAGGAAAGCCGAGCTTGCGGAGCAGCGCACGGCCTTCGTCGTCGGTCGTGGCCGTGGTGACGACCGTGATGTCCATGCCGCGCGGACGGTCGATCGAGTCGGGGTCGATCTCGTGGAACATCGACTGCTCGTTCAGGCCGAACGTGTAGTTGCCCCGGCCGTCGAACTGCGCGGGCGAGAGGCCGCGGAAGTCACGGATACGCGGCAGTGCGATGGTCAGCAGCCGGTCCAGGAACTCCCACATCCGGTCGTTGCGAAGGGTGACCTTCGCGCCGATCGGCATGCCCTCGCGCAGCTTGAACTGCGCGATGGACTTGGTCGCCCTGCGGACCTGCGGCTTCTGGCCGGTGATGGTGGCCAGGTCGCGGAGCGCGCCGTCGATCAGCTTGGCGTCGCGGGCGGCGTCGCCGACACCCATGTTGACGACAACCTTGACGACACCCGGGATCTGCATGACGTTCGGGTACGCGAACTGCTCGCGCAGCTCCCCGGCGATCTCGTCGCGGTAGCGCTGCTTGAGCCTCGGGATGGTCTTCTCAGCCGTGCTCATCAGATCTCCTTCCCGGAACTCCGGGAGATCCGGACGCGCTTGCCGTCTTCACCGGTCTTCTTGCCCACGCGGGTCGGCTTGCCGTCGGCGTCGATCAACATCACGTTGGAGATGTGGATCGCGGCCTCCTGCGTGACGATGCCACCGGACTGGGCACCGCGCTGGTTCTGGCTGATCCGGGTGTGCTTCTTGATCCGGTTCACGCCCTCGACCAGCACGCGGTCCTTGTCGGGGTAGGCCTGGATGACCTTGCCCTTCGCGCCCTTGTCCTTGCCGGCGATCACCAGAACGGTGTCACCCTTCTTGATCTTCATATCAGAGCACCTCCGGCGCGAGGGAGATGATCTTCATGAACTTCTTGTCGCGAAGCTCGCGACCGACCGGTCCGAAGATGCGGGTCCCTCGCGGCTCGCCGTCGGGCTTGATCAGCACGGCGGCGTTCTCGTCGAACCGGATGTATGAGCCATCCGGGCGGCGCCGCTCCTTGACGGTGCGGACGATGACGGCCTTGACGACGTCACCGCGCTTCACACCGGCACCGGGAATGGCGTCCTTGACCGTGGCGACGATGATGTCGCCGATTCCTGCGTAGCGACGCCCGGAACCGCCCAGCACCCGGATGCAGAGGATTTCCTTCGCACCGGTGTTGTCGGCGACGCGCAGCCGCGACTCCTGCTGGATCACTTCGCCTTCTCCAGGATCTCCACCAGCCGCCAGCGCTTGGTCGCCGACAACGGACGGGTCTCCATCAGCCGGACGCGGTCGCCCACGCCGGCAGAATTCGACTCGTCGTGCGCCTTGACCTTGCTCGTGCGGCGGATGACCTTGCCGTACATCGGGTGCTTCACGCGGTCCTCGAGAGCCACGACGATCGTCTTGGCCATCTTGTCGGACACGACCAGGCCCTCACGGACCTTCCGCTCCGCGCGCGCCACCTCAGTCGGTGGCGTCTTGCTGCTGTCGCTCATGCGGCGCCCTCATCATCGGTCGGCGCCACGGAGAGGCCCAGCTCGCGCTCGCGCATGATCGTGTAGATCCGCGCGATGTCGTGCCGGACGGTACGCAGCCGCCGGTTGTTGTCCAGCTGCCCGGTGGCCATCTGGAAGCGGAGGTTGAACAGCTCCTCCTTGGCCTCCCGCACCCGGAGCGTCAGCTCCTCGTCGGTCAGCTCACGCAGCTCGGCGGCGGTGGTCGTCGAGGCGGCCATCAGATGTCACCACCCTCACGGGTCACGATCCGGCACTTCATCGGGAGCTTGTGGATCGCGCGACGCAGCGCCTCGCGGGCCGTCTCCTCGTTGGGGTAGCTCATCTCGAACAGCACCCGACCGGGCTTGACGTTGGACACCCACTTCTCGGGTGATCCCTTACCGGAACCCATGCGGGTTTCGGCCGGCTTCTTGGTGAGCGGGCGGTCCGGGAAGATGTTGATCCAGACCTTGCCGCCACGCTTGATGTGCCGGTTGATGGCGATACGAGCGGACTCGATCTGCCGGTTGGTGACGTAGGCGGGCTCGAGAGCCTGGATGCCGTAGTCACCGAAGCTGACGCGCGTGCCACCGGTGGACGCACCGGTGCGGTGCGGCCGGTGCTGCTTGCGGTGCTTGACCCTGCGTGGGATGAGCATGACTAGGCCTCCCCACCGGTGTTCTCCACGGCGGGGGCCGGAGCCTCCGCCGTGGCGACGCCGCCTGCAGCCTGCTCGGCTGCGGCGCGACCGGCCTCGGTACCGCCGGACGTGGTGCCGGTGGCACCCGAGCGACGGCGGGCCGGGCGCTCGCGACGCGGGCCACCACGGCCCGGGTCGGCTGCCGCGGCGGGAACGCCCTCACGGCGGCCACCGACGACGTCACCCTTGTAGATCCACACCTTGACGCCGATGCGACCGAACGTCGTACGCGCCTCGAACAGGCCGTAGTCGATGTCGGCACGCAGCGTGTGCAGCGGGACGCGACCCTCGCGGTAGAACTCCGACCGCGACATCTCGGCGCCACCGAGGCGACCGGAGCACTGCACCCGGATGCCCTTGACCTGCGGCGAGCGCATGGCGGACTGGATGCCCTTGCGCATCGCGCGCCGGAAGGCGACGCGGTTGGAGAGCTGCTCCGCCACGGCCTGCGCAACGAGCTGCGCGTCGGACTCGGCGTTCTTGACCTCGAGGATGTTGAGCTGGACCTGCTTCTTGGTCAGCTTCTCGAGGTTGCCGCGGATGCGGTCGGCCTCAGCGCCACGCCGGCCGATCACGATGCCCGGACGAGCGGTGTGGATGTCCACCCGCACGCGGTCCCGGGTGCGCTCGATCTCGACCTTGGAGATGCCGGCCCGCTCCATGCCCTTGGAGAGCATCTTGCGGATCTCGACGTCTTCCTTGACGTACTCGGCGTACTGCTTGTCGGCGTACCAGCGCGACTTCCAGTCGGTGGTGATACCGAGCCGGAAACCGTGCGGATTGATCTTCTGACCCATTAGCGGGCCCTCCCCTTCGCACCGCGGGCGCCCCGACCGGCCTTCACAGGCACGCTCTCGACCTCGACGGTGATGTGGCTCGTCCGCTTGCGGATCCGGTACGCACGCCCCTGGGCACGCGGGCGGATGCGCTTGAGCGTCGGGCCCTCGTCGGCCGTGGCCAGCGCCACCACGAGGGTGTCGCGGTCCAGCTGCAGGTTGTTCTCAGCGTTCGCCGCAGCGCTCGCGATGACCTTGTACAGGGGCTCGCAGGCAGCCTGCGGCGAGAACCGCAGGATGTCGAGTGCCTCCTGGACCGGCCGCCCCTTGATCAGCGCAACGACGCGCCGAACCTTGGTCGGCGACATGTGCACGTACCGCGCCACCGCGCGCGCTCGAGCGGGCTCGAGCGCGGCAGGGCTCTGGCTTGTTGTCTCAGCCATGTTCTTCCACCCTTCCTAGTCGCTACTGGAGCCGGCTCAGCGCCTGCGCGCCTTACGGTCGTCCTTGATATGGCCACGGAACGTGCGGGTGAGCGCGAACTCACCGAGCTTGTGTCCGACCATCGAGTCCGAGATGAACACCGGCACGTGCTTGCGGCCGTCGTGCACCGCAATCGTGTGGCCGATCATGTCGGGGATGATCGTGGACCGTCGGGACCAGGTCCGGATGACGGTCTTCTTGTCGACCGCGTTGAGAGCGTCCACCTTCTTGAGCAGGTGGTCGTCCACGAACGGGCCCTTCTTCAGGCTGCGCGGCATTGGTTAACCTCCCTGCTCTCAGCGCTTGTTCTTGCCGGTACGGCGCCGGCGGACGATCAACTTGTCGGAAGCCTTGCGGAGACGCGTACGTCCCTCGGGCTTACCGGCCGGGTTCACCGGGTGGCGACCACCGGAGGTCTTGCCTTCACCACCACCGTGCGGGTGGTCAACCGGGTTCATGGCGACACCACGGACGGTCGGGCGCTTGCCCTTCCACCGCATGCGGCCTGCCTTGCCCCAGTTGATGTTGGAGTGGTCGGAGTTGCCGACCTCGCCGACGGTGGCGCGGCAGCGCACGTCGACGTTGCGGATCTCGCCCGACGGCAGCCGAAGCTGCGCGTAGGGGCCGTCCTTGGCGACCAGCTGCACCTTGGCACCTGCCGACCGCGCCATCTTCGCGCCGCCACCGGGGCGGAGCTCGATCGCGTGGATCACGGTGCCGGTGGGGATGTTGCGCAGCGGCAGGTTGTTGCCGATCTTGATGTCGGACCGGGGGCCGGCCTCCACCTTGTCGCCCTGCTTGAGCTTGTCCGGGGCGATGATGTAGCGCTTCTCGCCATCGGCGTAGTGGAGCAGCGCGATCCGCGACGTGCGGTTCGGGTCGTACTCGATGTGCGCGACGGTGGCGGGGATGCCGTCCTTGTCGTTGCGCCGGAAGTCGATGACGCGGTAGGCGCGCTTGTGCCCGCCGCCCTGGTGCCGGGTGGTGACCCGCCCGTGCACGTTTCGCCCGCCCTTGCTGTGCAGCGGACGGATCAGCGACTTCTCCGGCGTCGACCGGGTGATCTCAGCGAAGTCCGAGACACTCGAGCCACGACGGCCCGGAGTGGTCGGCTTGTACTTGCGGATGCCCATCAGTTACGCCCCTCAGCTCGCCCGGCCACCGAAGACGTCGATCGTGCGGCTCTCCTCGGAGAGCGTGACGATCGCGCGCTTGGTGTCCCTGCGCTTGCCGTAGCCGGTGCGGGAGCGCTTGCGCTTCCCGTTGCGGTTCAGGGTGTTCACACTGAGCACCTTGACCCCGAACACCTTCTCCACGGCGATCTTGATCTGTGTCTTGTTCGCTTCCGGGCGGACGATGAAGGTGTACTGGCGCTCTTCGAGCAGCCCGTAGCTCTTCTCCGAAACCACCGGCGCGAGCAGGATGTCGCGCGGGTCGGGGATCACTTGCTCTCCTCCTTACGCTGCGACGGGGGCAGCTGGAAACCGGCTGCCTCTGCCGCTTCCGCGGAGGCGAACCAGACCTCCGCCACGGTGCGGGCGTAGAACGAGCTGCCCGGAACGTGGTAGAGCATCGAGTCGGCATTGCCCTTGATCGGGAAGCCCTCGGGCTGCGAGCCGTCGGCCAGCGGCGCGTGGCTCTCCGCACCGAAGTCGGGACCGTCGGCATCGGTGGTGGCGGCGGCCGCGGGGGCCTTCGCCAGTCCGACCGTCTCGCTCTCGCGAGCGGAGGCCTTGGCCACCGACTTGCGGGTCTCGACCGCGATCGGGCCCGCGAGGAACGCGTCGAGCGCGTCCTGCGTGAACACCACGACGTCGTTGACGAGCACGTCGTAGGTGTTGAGCTGGTCCGGCGTGATGAGGTGCGCGGTGGGGAGGTTGCGCAGCGAGAGCCACGTGACCTCGTCCTCGCGGGTCAGCACCACGAGTGCGCGGGTGGCCGCGTCGCCTGCGATGCCGGTGAGCGCGGTGCGCGCGGCCTTCGTGGACGGAGCCTCACCCGTGACCAGCCCGGAGACGACGTGCACCAGGCCCGCGCGAGCGCGGTCCGAGAGCGCCCCGCGCAGAGCGGCGGCCTTCATCTTCTTGGGCGTCTTCTGGGTGTAGTCCCGCGGCACGGGGCCGTGCGAGATGCCACCGCCGGTGAACTGCGGCGCGCGGATCGAGCCCTGGCGGGCGCGACCGGTGCCCTTCTGGCGGTACGGCTTCTTGCCACCACCGCTGACCTCGGCACGCGTCTTGGTGGAGTGCGTGCCCTGGCGGGCGGCGGCGAGCTGTGCCGTGACCACCTGGTGCATCAGCGGCACGTTGGCCGTGACGTCGAAGACGTGGGCGGGGAGCTCGACGGAACCGTCGGCCTTGCCCGCTGCGGACTTGATCTCGACGCTCGTCATGCGGTAACACCACCCTTCGCGGCCGACTTGACCAGCACGAGACCACCGCGCGGTCCGGGGACGGCGCCCTTGATCAGCAGCAGGCCGCGCTCGGCGTCGACGCGGTGAACCTTGAGGTTCTGGGTGGTCACCCGTGCAACACCCATGCGGCCGGCCATCCGGAGGCCCTTGAAGACCCGGCCCGGGGTGGCACAGCCGCCGATGGAGCCCGGCGAGCGGTGCTTGCGCTGCACACCGTGCGAGGCGCCGAGGCCGTGGAAGCCGTGGCGCTTCATGACACCCGCGGTGCCCTTGCCCTTGGTGGTGGCGACGACGTCGACCGTCGTGCCCTCGCCGAAGACCTCAGCCGTGATCTCCTGGCCGACGGTGTACTCGCCGGCGTCGGAGGTGCGCAGCTCGACCAGGTGCCGGCGCGGCGTGGTGCCCGCCTTGGCGAAGTGACCGGTGCGCGGCTTGTTGACCTTGCGGGGGTCGATGGCGCCGTAGGCCAGCTGGACGGCGACGTAGCCGTCGTTCTCGGTGGTCCGGATCTGCGTCACCACGTTGGGGCCCGCCTGGACCACGGTGACCGGGACCACCCGGTTGTTCTCGTCGAAGACCTGGGTCATCCCGAGCTTGGTGCCCAGGATCCCGGTGATCTGCCGTTCGCTCATGAGTCCGTCAGCCCTACTGAATGTTCACGTCGACCGACGCCGGAAGGTCGATGCGCATCAGCGCGTCGACCGTCTTGGGCGTGGGGTCGAGGATGTCGATCAGCCGCTTGTGGGTGCGCATCTCGAAGTGCTCGCGCGAGTCCTTGTACTTGTGCGGCGAGCGGATGACGCAGTAGATGTTCTTTTCCGTCGGCAGTGGCACTGGCCCGACGACCCGAGCGCCCGTACGCGTGACCGTCTCAACGATCTTGCGCGCGGAAGCGTCGATGGCCTCGTGGTCATAGGCCTTCAGCCTGATGCGGATCTTTTGTCCCGCCATGGTCGTCGGTCGTCCTCTTCTTCCTGCCGCTCATGTACGCGTGCTCCGGGTGGCGCACACGTGGAGGAGCCCCGCTGCTTGCTCAAGTGGGTCTCACTCGACGTGGCTCCGGTCCACGAGGTCGGGCGTGTCGCGCCTGAACCTCAGACCGGTCCCCGGATCACCCGCTCCCCCAGGGGGGTTGCTGTGCTCGGGGGCTGACACCAGGATCGGCGCGCGGATACATGACCCGCGCGCCGACGCCCGATGTCCAACCCGTCAAGGATGCCACACGGGCGTGCGGCACCCTCGACCGGGGGTGGAACCTTACTTGTTGATCTTCGTGACCTGACCGGCACCAACGGTGCGGCCACCCTCACGGATGGCCAGCTGCAGGCCCTCCTCCATGGCGATCGGCTGGATCAGCGAAACGCTCATGGTGGTGTTGTCGCCCGGCATCACCATCTCGGTGCCGCTGGGCAGGGTCACAACACCGGTCACGTCCGTGGTACGGAAGTAGAACTGCGGCCGGTAGTTGTTGAAGAACGGCGTGTGCCGGCCACCCTCGTCCTTGGACAGGATGTAGACCTGCGCCTCGAACTCGGTGTGCGGGGTGATCGAGTTCGGCTTCACGACGACCTGGCCGCGCTCGACGTCCTCGCGCTTGATGCCGCGCAGCAGGAGGCCGACGTTCTCGCCCGCACGACCCTCGTCGAGCAGCTTGCGGAACATCTCGACACCGGTGACGGTGGTCTTGGTCGACTTCTCGCGGATGCCGACGATCTCGACCTCCTCGTTGACCTTGACGATGCCACGGTCGATCTTGCCGGTGACGACCGTGCCACGACCGGTGATCGTGAAGACGTCCTCGATCGGCATCAGGAACGGCTTCGCGATGTCGCGCTCCGGCTCCGGGATGCTCTCGTCGACCGCGTTCATCAGGCCGAGGAGCTTCTCGCTCCACTCGGGGTCACCCTCGAGTGCCTTCAGCGCGGAGACCTGGACCACAGGAAGGTCGTCGCCGGGGTAGTTCTGCGAGCTGAGCAGCTCACGAACCTCCAGCTCGACGAGCTCCATGATCTCCTCGTCGTCCACCATGTCGGCCTTGTTCAGCGCGACGACGATGTACGGCACGCCGACCTGGCGGGCGAGCAGCACGTGCTCACGCGTCTGGGGCATCGGGCCGTCGGTGGCCGCGACCACCAGGATGGCGCCGTCCATCTGCGCCGCACCGGTGATCATGTTCTTGATGTAGTCGGCGTGCCCGGGGCAGTCGACGTGCGCGTAGTGGCGCTTCTCGGTCTGGTACTCGACGTGCGCGATGGAGATGGTGATGCCGCGCTGGCGCTCTTCGGGCGCCTTGTCGATCTGGTCGAATGCCGAAGCCTCGTTGAGGTTCGGGTACTTGTCGTGCAGAACCTTGGTGATTGCCGCCGTCAGCGTGGTCTTACCGTGGTCGATGTGACCGATGGTGCCGATGTTGACGTGCGGCTTGGTCCGCTCGAACTTCGCCTTCGCCACTGGGGGATCCTCCTGGACTGGTGTACTTGTCCGCCGTGCTGACGGCAGGTCTCTGGTAGTGGTGCGGGTGCAAGCCGCGGACGGTACTCCGCCCGCGGCATGCGCCTGTTACTCGCCCGTCGCCTTGGCGATGATCTCCTTGGCAACGTTGGTCGGGACCTCCGCGTAGGAGTCGAAGACCATGGTGTAGTTCGCCCGGCCCTGGGTCCGCGACCGCAGGTCGCCGACGTAGCCGAACATCTCCGACAGCGGAACCAGCGCCTTGACGATGCGGGCGCCGGCCCGCTCCTCCATGGCCTGGATCTGACCACGGCGGGAGTTCAGGTCGCCGATCACATCGCCCATGTACTCCTCGGGCGTGGTGACCTCGACGGCCATCATCGGCTCGAGCAGCGCGGGGCTGGCCAGCCGTGCGGCTTCCTTGAGGGCGATCGAGCCGGCGACCTTGAAGGCCATCTCGGACGAGTCGACCTCGTGGTAGGCGCCGTCGATCAGGGTCAGCTTGATCCCGACGAGCGGGTAGCCCGCGAGGATGCCGTACTGCATGGCGTCCTGCGCACCGGCGTCGACCGACGGGATGTACTCCCGAGGGATGCGGCCACCGCTGACCTTGTTGTCGAACTCGTACAGCGCACCGTCTGCAGTGTCCAGCGGCTCCAGGGTGATGATCACCTTGGCGAACTGGCCGGAACCACCGGTCTGCTTCTTGTGCGTGTAGCTGTACTTCTCGACCGCCTTGCGGATGGTCTCCCGGTAGGCCACCTGCGGCTTACCGATGTTGGCCTCGACCTTGTAGTCGGTCTTCATCCGGTTGACGAGCACCTCGAGGTGCAGTTCGCCCATGCCGGCGAGGATCGTCTGACCCGACTCCTCGTCCTGGTGGACCTGGAAGGTCGGGTCCTCCTCGGCGAGGCGCTGGATCGCGATGCCCAGCTTCTCCTGGTCGGCCTTCGTCTTCGGCTCCACCGCGACCTGGATCACCGGGTCGGGGAAGGACATCGACTCGAGCACGATCGGGTTCTGCGGGTCGGACAGCGTCTCACCCGTGGTGGTGTCCTTGAGGCCCGTGACCGCGTAGATGTGGCCGGCCGAGGCCTCGTCGACCGGGTTCTCCTTGTTGGCGTGCATCTGGAAGAACTTCCCGATGCGCTCCTTGCGGTCCTTGGTCGAGTTGATGACCTGGGCGCCAGCAGGCAGCTTGCCGGAGTAGACCCGGATGTAGGTGAGCTTGCCGAAGAACGGGTGCGCGGCGATCTTGAACGCCAGCGCCGAGAACGGCTCTTCGGTGTTGGGCTTGCGGAAGGCCGGCGTGGTGCCGTCCGTGAGCGTGCCCTCGACCGGCGGCACGTCCAGCGGCGACGGCAGGTAGTCGATGACCGCGTCGAGCATGGGCTGGACGCCCTTGTTCTTGTACGCGGAGCCACAGAGCACCGGGTATGCCGCCCGGTCGTTCACGATCTTGCGGATGCCCCGCTTGATCTGCGCGACCGAGAGCTCCTCGCCGCCGAGGTAGAGCTCCATGAGGTCGTCGTCGGTCTCGGCGACGGCCTCGACGAGTGCCAGCCGGTACTCGGCGGCCTTCTCGGCCAGATCGGCCGGGATCTCCTCGACGGTGTAGTCCTCACCGATCTTGACCTCGCCACGCCACGTGAGCGCGCGCATCTCGACCAGGTCGACCACACCGATGAACTCGCTCTCCGAGCCGATCGGCAGCTGCAGGGGCAGCGGCGTGGCACCGAGGCGCTCCTTGATGGTGCGCACGGTGAAGTAGAAGTCCGCGCCGAGCTTGTCCATCTTGTTGACGAAGCAGATGCGCGGGACGTCGTACTTGGTGGCCTGCCGCCAGACCTGCTCGGACTGCGGCTCGACCCCCTCCTTGCCGTCGAAGACCGCGACCGCGCCGTCGAGCACCCGCAGGGACCGCTCCACCTCGACGGTGAAGTCGACGTGCCCCGGGGTGTCGATGATGTTGATCTGGTGGTCTTTCCAGAAGCAGGTGATCGCGGCGGACGTGATCGTGATGCCGCGCTTCTGCTCCTCTTCCATCCAGTCCATCGTGGCGGCGCCGTCGTGCACTTCACCGATCTTGTAGTTGATCCCGGTGTAGAACAGGATCCGCTCGGTGGTCGTGGTCTTGCCGGCGTCGATGTGGGCCATGATGCCGATGTTGCGGACCTTGCCCAGGTCCGTCAGCACGTCCCGTGCCACAGCTATCTCGCTTCCCTCAACAGGTTGGCGCGGACCTCAGGGCCCGTCATCACCATCGATAGTGGGCGAAGGCCTTGTTGGACTCCGCCATCTTGTGCGTGTCTTCGCGCCGCTTCACAGCAGCGCCGAGACCGTTGCTCGCGTCGAGCAGCTCGTTCATCAGGCGCTCGGTCATGGTCTTCTCGCGACGCTGCCCGGCGTAGGAAACCAGCCAGCGCAGAGCCAGCGTGGTCTGCCGGGTGGCGCGGACCTCGACGGGAACCTGGTACGTGGCACCACCGACGCGACGGCTCTTGACCTCGAGGGCCGGCCGGACGTTGTCCATGGCGCGCTTCAGGGTGACGACCGGATCGGTACCGGTCTTCTCCCGGGTGCCTTCGAGTGCCGCGTAGACGATGCGCTCGGCGAGCGAGCGCTTTCCGTCCTGGAGCACCTTGTTGACCAGCTGCGTGACCAACGGCGAGCTGTACACCGGGTCGGACACCAGCGGACGCTTCGGAGCGGGGCCCTTGCGAGGCATCAGCTCTTCTCCTTCTTCGCGCCGTACTTGCTGCGGGACTGCTTGCGGTTCTTGACGCCCTGGGTGTCCAGCGAACCTCGGACGATCTTGTAGCGCACGCCGGGAAGGTCCTTCACGCGGCCACCACGGACCAGAACGATCGAGTGCTCCTGCAGGTTGTGGCCCTCACCCGGGATGTACGCGGTGATTTCCATGTTGCTGCTGAGCTTGACGCGGGCCACCTTGCGCAGCGCGGAGTTCGGCTTCTTCGGCGTGGTCGTGTACACGCGCGTGCACACCCCGCGGCGCTGGGGACTCCCCTTCAGCGCTGCTGTCTTGGTCTTGGTGACCTTGTCCTGACGGCCCTTGCGGACCAGCTGCTGGATCGTGGGCATGAACCGTCTACTTCTTCCCGTCGGCGTGCTGTGGCTAGAACTTCTGTCGTGCGGGGAGGCCGGTTGCACCGGCCGCCCTCCCCCGAGGTCGGGCGTGTCGCAGGTTGTACGCATAACTCCCCGTAGCTCGCACAACGAGATCGGGGGAGACCTCACGAGGAACCGGGGCCCGCACTCCCGGCGGGACCGATCTCGCACCGAGATGCGCGACCAGCGACCACAGGGCGCGCAGATCGGCCCGACCGCAGTCGGGCGCAAGACCATAGAGTACCCGCCCCCGTGAAAGGGGGTCAAAACGGGTCCTGGTCAGGGCCGGTCGGTCCTGGCAGCGTGCCGCAAGCCCGGCGCGTCCGCAAGAGGACTCGCCCGCTCGCCGCTCCCGGACCCCCGTTCGTCGCGGCCTGTCACGGCTCGCGGCCGATCGAACGCACCCAGCCCCGCACCCGTCACTCGCAGTACCTTCTCTGTCATGCACCTACCGCTCGCCGTCGTCAGCGCGATGACGCGCGGCGTCATCTCACCGCTGCTCGACTCGCCGCTGCCGCGACGGCTGCGCCGCCGGCTGCTCGACGTCACGGGCTACTCCGTGCCGAGCCCGCGCGGTACGCGCCGCGCACCCGGCGAGCTGGGTGGCGTGGCCACCGAGCTCGTGGCCGCTCCCGGGGTGCCCGGACCGCACGTCGTGCTGTACCTGCACGGCGGCGGCTACGAGGTGGGATCGCCGACGTCGCATCGGGCCCTGATCGCCCGGCTGAGCCGGGCGGCGGGCGCACACGTCTACGCCCCCGCCTACCGGCTCGCACCGGAGCACCCGTTCCCGGCCGGCTCGGCAGATGTTCTTGCCGCCTACCGGGCCCTGCGTGCCGCCGGCCATGATGCACAACGCATCGCGGTGGCCGGAGATTCCGCCGGTGGCGGCCTCGCCATGACCCTGCTCCTGCAGTTGCGAGCGGCGGGCGAGGAGCTGCCGGGGTCGGTCGGCCTGATCTCGCCGTGGCTCGACTTCTCCCACCGCTCCCCCACGCTGGCGCTGAACGCCGGATCCGACGCGATGCTCAGCCCCGAGATGCTCGTGCGCGCTGCCGACGCCTACAGCGTCGGGTCGGACGCCCCCGAGCTGCGGTCGCTCGATGCGGACCTGTCGGGCCTGCCCCCACTGCACGTGATCGCCGGTGCGGCGGAGATCCTGCTCGGCGACTCCGACACCCTCGTGGAGCGGGTCGAGGCGGCAGGTGGAGCGGTGACCTACCGCCGCGAGCCCCGCATGTGGCACGCCTTCCCGGTGTTCGTCGGGATGCTGCGGGAGGCGGACGAGGCCGTGGAGGAGCTGGGCGCGCAGCTGCGCGCCGACTGCGCAGGGGTGTGATCGAGCCCGGTCCGCTCAGCGCTCGAACGCCGAGCCCGACTTGTCCAGCACCGTGGCGATGGGGCGTCTTCGCACGTCGTGGTGGGTCTTCGCACACGCTGGACCGCGTGCGAAGACGGGTGCAGGTGTGCGACGTCGGGCAGAAACGTCGGAAGGGGCCGGACACCGCCACGGGAGAGCGGTATCCGGCCCCTTCACGGGCCATCGAACTGCTGCCGGGCGACCGTCGCCGCCCGGCAGGACCACCGGCTAGCGGTAGTCGCGTCCGAAGTCGTAGTCGTCCAGCGGCACCGCGGCACCGGTGCCCGTGCCGAACACGTCGGGGCTGTAGTAGCCGTCGTCGTAGCTCGGCAGCGCGTAGGCGGCCGCGCGGGCCTCCTCCGTGGGCTGGACCTGGATGTTGCGGTACCGGCTGATGCCCGTACCGGCCGGGATCAGCTTGCCGATGATCACGTTCTCCTTGAGCCCGACGAGCTTGTCGCGCTTTCCGTTGATCGCAGCATCGGTGAGGATCCGGGTGGTCTCCTGGAACGAGGCCGCGGACAGCCACGACTCGGTGGCCAGCGAGGCCTTCGTGATCCCCATCAGCACCGGACGTCCGGCGGCCGGCTCGTTGCCCTCGGCCACGAGGCGCTTGTTCTGCGTCTCGAAGTCGGCGCGCTCGGTGAGCGAGCCGGGCAGGAAGTCCGACGCACCCGAGTCGATGATCGTGACCCGGCGCAGCATCTGCCGGACGATCACCTCGATGTGCTTGTCGTGGATGTCCACGCTCTGCGTGCGGTACACCTTCTGCACCTCACGCACGAGGTGCAGCTGCACCTCACGCGGACCCATGACCCGCAGCACCTCGTGCGGGTTGGCCGTGCCCTCGAGCAGCAGCTGCCCGACGTTGACGTGGTCGCCGTCGGCCAGCGGACGCTCCTGGCCGTCGATCGTGGTCATCGCCAGCCACTGCTGCTTCGACAGCTTCTCGTAGATGATCTCCTCGCCACCGTCGTCCGGGGTGAGGGTGATCTTGCGGAAGCGGTCGCCGTCGTCGATCGAGATCCGACCGTCGACATCGGCGATGGGCGCCATGCCCTTCGGGGTACGGGCCTCGAAGAGCTCCTGGACGCGCGGCAGACCCATCGTGATGTCGTCGGCACCCGCCACACCACCGGTGTGGAAGGTACGCATCGTCAGCTGGGTGCCGGGCTCACCGATGGACTGCGCGGCGACGATGCCGACGGCCTCGCCGATGTCCACCAGCTGGCCGGTGGCCATCGAACGGCCGTAGCAGAACGCGCAGATCCCGGTGGCCGAGGTGCACGTCAGCGCACTGCGGACCTTGATCTTCTCGACGCCGGCCTCGACCAGCGCGTCGAGCGCGGGGTCGCCGAGGTCGTCACCACGACGGACCACGAACTCGCCGTCCGGCCCCATGACGTCCTCGGCCGACGTGCGGGCGTAGACGCTGGTGCGGATGTAGCGGTGCGGGATCCGGCGGCCGTCGGAAGTCTCCTCCGTGACGGCCATCGTGATGCTGCGCTCGGTGCCGCAGTCGACCTCGCGGACGATGACGTCCTGCGAGACGTCCACGAGACGACGGGTCAGGTAGCCCGACTCGGCCGTACGCAGCGCGGTGTCGGCCAGACCCTTTCGGGTGCCGTGCGTGGAGATGAAGTACTCCAGCACCGACAGGCCCTCACGGAAGTTGGCCTTGATCGGACGCGGGATGTACTCGCCCTTGGGGTTGGCCACCAGACCACGCATACCGGCGAGCTGCCGGACCTGGGTCATGTTGCCCGCCGCCCCGGACGCCACGATCGTGGGGATCGGGTTGTCCGGCGGGAAGTTGGCCTCCATCGCCTTGGCCACCTCTTCGGAGGCCTGCGTCCAGATCTTGACCATCTCGTCGTTGCGCTCCTGGCGAGACAGCGCACCACGCTGGTAGCGCTTGTCGACCTGGAGTGCCCGCTCCTCGTAACCGTCGAGGATCTGCTGCTTGTTCGGCGGCACGATGACGTCGGAGATCGCGATGGTGACACCCGAACGCGTGGCCCAGTAGAAGCCCGCGTCCTTGAGCCGGTCCAGGACCTGGGCGACCTCGGTCATCGAGTACCGCTCGGCCAGCGCGTTGACGATCACGGCCTGGCGCTTCTTGGGCAGGATCTCGTTGACGAACGGGTAGTCCGACGGCAGCAGCTCGTTGAACAGCACCCGGCCCAGGGTGGTCTCGGCCAGGTACGGCTCACCGGGTGACCACCCCTTCTCGACGAGCGAGGGGTAGATGTCGGCCGGCGGGACGACCCCGTGGAGCCGGATCTTGATCGGCGCCTGCAGGTGGAGCACCTTGCGGTCGTAGGCCATGATCGCCTCGGCGACCGACGAGTAGACGCCGCCCTCGCCGTAGGCGCCAGGGCGCTCCTTGCTCAGGTGGTAGAGCCCCGTGACCATGTCCAGACGCGGCATGGCAAGCGGCCGACCCGACGCGGGCGACAGGATGTTGTTGCTCGAGAGCATCAGCACCCGGGCCTCGGACTGCGCCTCGGCCGACAGCGGCAGGTGCACCGCCATCTGGTCACCGTCGAAGTCGGCGTTGAACGCCTCACACACGAGCGGGTGGAGCTGGATGGCCTTGCCCTCGACCAGCTGCGGCTCGAAGGCCTGGATGCCCAGCCGGTGCAGGGTCGGTGCGCGGTTGAGCAGCACCGGGTGCTCGGAGATGACCTCTTCGAGCACGTCCCACACCTGAGAGCGCCCACGCTCGACCATGCGCTTCGCAGACTTGATGTTCTGCGCGTGGTTGAGGTCGACCAGCCGCTTCATGACGAACGGCTTGAACAGCTCCAGCGCCATCTGCTTGGGCAGGCCGCACTGGTGCAGCTTGAGCTGCGGGCCGACCACGATGACCGAACGGCCCGAGTAGTCGACGCGCTTGCCGAGCAGGTTCTGACGGAACCGGCCCTGCTTGCCCTTCAGCAGGTCGGACAGCGACTTGAGCGGCCGGTTGCCCGGGCCCGTCACCGGACGACCGCGACGGCCGTTGTCGAACAGCGCGTCGACGGCCTCCTGCAGCATCCGCTTCTCGTTGTTGACGATGATCTCGGGCGCGCCGAGGTCGATCAGTCGCTTGAGGCGGTTGTTGCGGTTGATCACACGGCGGTACAGGTCGTTCAGGTCGGACGTGGCGAAGCGGCCACCGTCGAGCTGCACCATCGGGCGCAGGTCCGGCGGGATGACCGGGACGCAGTCGAGCACCATGCCCATCGGCGAGTTGCCGGTGGTCTGGAACGCCGCGACGACCTTGAGGCGCTTGAGCGCGCGGAGCTTCTTCTGCCCCTTGCCGCTGCGGATGGTCTCGCGCAGGTTCTCGGCCTCGGCCGGGATGTCGAAGTTCTGCAGCAGGGTCTGGATCGCCTCGGCGCCCATGGACCCGGTGAAGTAGTCGCCGTAGCGGTCGTAGAGCTCGCGGTAGAGCCCCTCGTCCGCGATCAGCTGCTGCACGTCGAGCTTCGAGAAGGACGTCCAGATCTCGTCGAGCCGGTCCAGCTCGCGCTGGGCACGGTCACGGAGCTGGCGCATCTCGCGCTCGCCACCCTCCTTGACCTTGCGGCGGACGTCGCTCTTGGCGCCCTCGGCCTCGAGCTCGGCCACGTCGGCCTCGAGCTTCTGGGCCCGGGCCTCCAGGTCGGTGTCGCGGCGGTTCTCGACCCGCTTGCGCTCCACGCTCATCTCGTTCTCGAGCGTGGACAGGTCGGTGTGGCGCTGGTCCTTGTTGACCGACGTGATCACGTAGGCCGCGAAGTAGATGATCTTCTCGAGATCCTTCGGCGCCAGGTCGAGCAGGTAGCCCAGCCGGCTGGGCACACCCTTGAAGTACCAGATGTGCGTGACCGGGGCGGCCAGCTCGATGTGGCCCATCCGCTCACGGCGCACCTTGGCGCGAGTGACCTCGACGCCGCAGCGCTCGCAGATGATGCCCTTGAAGCGGACGCGCTTGTACTTACCGCAGTAGCACTCCCAGTCCCGGGTCGGACCGAAGATCTTCTCGCAGAAGAGCCCGTCCTTCTCCGGCTTGAGGGTGCGGTAGTTGATGGTCTCGGGCTTCTTGACCTCGCCGTGGGACCACTGCCGGATGTCCTCGGCGGTGGCCAGGCCGATGCGCAGCTCGTCGAAGAAGTTGACGTCGAGCACTAGTGTCCTCAGTTCCTTCGTGTGTCGGCTCTGGGCGGGGTCAGTTGACGACGTCGTCGACGGTCATCGACTCACTGCCGGGACGGCTGGACAGGTTGATGCCCAGGTTCGCCGCGGCACGTTCGAGGTCCTCGTCGTCGCTGTCGTGCATCTCGATGGCCGCGCCGTCACTGGAGAGCACCTCGACGTTGAGGCACAGCGACTGGAGCTCCTTGAGGAGCACCTTGAACGACTCCGGGATACCCGGCTCAGGGATGTTCTCGCCCTTGACGATCGCCTCGTAGACCTTGACCCGGCCCACCACGTCGTCCGACTTGATCGTGAGCAGTTCCTGCAGCGTGTATGCCGCGCCGTAGGCCTGCATCGCCCAGCACTCCATCTCACCGAACCGCTGGCCACCGAACTGGGCCTTACCACCCAGTGGCTGCTGCGTGATCATCGAGTACGGGCCGGTGGAACGCGCGTGGATCTTGTCGTCCACGAGGTGGAGCAGCTTCAGGATGTACATGTAGCCGACGGCGACCGGGAACGGGAACGGCTCCCCGGAGCGACCGTCGAACAGCTGGGCCTTGCCGTCGCCCTTGACCATGCGCTCGCCGTCACGGTTGGGCAGCGTCGAGCCCAGCAGGCCGGTGATCTCGTGCTCCTTGGCACCGTCGAACACCGGGGTGGCGGTCTTCGTGCCGGGAGGAGCCTCGAACAGGCTCTCCGGGATCTGGCTGGCCCAGTCCGGCTGCCCGTCGATCGACCAGCCGGTCTTGGCGATCCAC
This sequence comes from Pseudonocardia sp. GCM10023141, assembly GCF_042653605.1. Taxonomy (NCBI): domain Bacteria; kingdom Bacillati; phylum Actinomycetota; class Actinomycetes; order Pseudonocardiales; family Pseudonocardiaceae; genus Pseudonocardia; species Pseudonocardia sp. GCM10023141. The sequence goes on along the minus strand of NZ_JBHSIR010000008.1, from coordinate 171,059 downwards.
CCGAGGTGGGTCTCCAGCACCTGGCCGATGTTCATCCGGCGCGGCACACCGTGGGTGTTGAGGATGATGTCGATCGGCGTGCCGTCGGGCAGGAACGGCATGTCCTCGGCGGGGAGGATCTTGCCGATGACGCCCTTGTTGCCGTGGCGGCCGGCGAGCTTGTCGCCGTCCTGGATCTTGCGCTTCTGGGCCACGTAGACGCGGACCAGCTCGTTGACGCCCGGCGCCAGCTCGTCCTCGTCGTCGCGGGAGAAGACCCGGATGCCGATGACCTTGCCGGTCTCGCCGTGCGGGACCTTCAGCGACGTGTCGCGCACCTCGCGCGCCTTCTCGCCGAAGATCGCGCGCAGCAGGCGCTCCTCCGGGGTCAGCTCCGTCTCGCCCTTGGGCGTGACCTTGCCGACGAGGATGTCGCCGGGCTGGACCTCGGCACCGATGCGGATGATGCCGCGCTCGTCGAGATCGGCGAGCACCTCCTCGGAGACGTTCGGGATGTCCCGGGTGATCTCCTCGGCGCCCAGCTTCGTGTCGCGGGCATCGATCTCGTGCTCCTCGATGTGGATCGACGTCAAGACGTCGTCCTGCACCAGGCGCTGCGAGAGGATGATGGCGTCCTCGTAGTTGTGGCCCTCCCACGGCATGATCGCCACGAGCAGGTTCTTGCCGAGCGCCATCTCGCCGTTCTCGGTGCACGGCCCGTCGGCCAGTACCTGGCCGACCTCGACGCGCGAACCCTCTTCGACGATGGGCTTCTGGTTGATGCAGGTGCCCTGGTTGCTGCGGCGGAACTTGTACAGCCGGTAGGTCTGGCGGGTGCCGTCGTCGGCCATCACCGTGATGAAGTCGGCGCACAGCTCCTCGACGATGCCGGCCTTCTCGTTCACGACCACGTCGCCCGCGTCGACAGCGGCGCGCAGCTCCATCCCGGTGCCCACGAGCGGTGAGTCGCTGCGCAGCAGGGGGACGGACTGACGCTGCATGTTGGCGCCCATGAGCGCGCGGTTGGCGTCGTCGTGCTCGAGGAACGGGATCATCGCCGAACCGACAGACACCATCTGCCGCGGAGAGACGTCGATGTAGTCGACACCGGCCGACGGGATGAGGTCGGGCTCGCCACCCTTGCGGCGGACGAGCACGCGCTCCTCGACGAAGTGTCCGTCCTCGGTCAGGCGCTCACTGGCCTGCGCGATGACGAAGCGGTCCTCCTCGTCGGCGGTGAGGTAGTCGATCTGATCCGTGGCCTGGCCGTTGTTGACCTTGCGGTACGGGGTCTGGATGAAGCCGAACGGGTTGACCTGCGCGAAGCTGGCCAACGACCCGATCAGGCCGATGTTCGGGCCCTCAGGCGTCTCGATCGGGCACATCCGGCCGTAGTGGCTGGCGTGCACATCCCGGACCTCGTAACCGGCGCGTTCACGCGACAGACCACCCGGGCCCAGCGCGTTGAGCCGACGCTTGTGCGTCAGGCCCGCGAGGGGGTTGGTCTGGTCCATGAACTGCGACAGCTGCGACGTGCCGAAGAACTCCTTGATCGCCGCCACGACGGGACGGATGTTGATCAGGGTCTGCGGCGTGATCGCCTCGACGTCCTGGGTGGTCATCCGCTCGCGGACGACCCGCTCCATGCGCGAGAGGCCGACGCGGATCTGGTTCTGGATCAGCTCGCCCACGGTGCGGATGCGGCGGTTGCCGAAGTGGTCGATGTCGTCGGTCTCGACCGGGATCTCGACCGCGTTCTCGCCCTCGCCGACCGTCATCATCGTGTCGCCGGCGTGCAGGCGCACCAGGTACTCGATGGCGGTGGCGATGTCGTCCTCGGTCAGCGTGCCCACCGAGTTCGGCGTCTTCTGCCCGAGCTTCTTGTTGGTCTTGTAGCGACCGACGCGCGCGAGGTCATAGCGCTTGTCCTTGAAGAACAGGTTCTCCAGCAGCGTCTGCGCGCTCTCACGGGTGGGCGGCTCGCCCGGGCGCAGCTTGCGGTAGATGTCGAGCAGCGCCTCGTCCTGCCCGGCGGTGTGATCCTTCTCCAGCGTCGCCAGCATCGTCTCGGAGAACCCGAAACGCGCCGCGATCTGCTCGGCGGTCCACCCCAGCGCCTTGAGCAGCACGGTGACCGGCTGGCGGCGCTTGCGGTCGATGCGCACACCGACGGTGTCGCGCTTGTCGACGTCGAACTCCAGCCACGCACCCCGGCTCGGGATGACCCGGACGGAGTAGACGTCCTTCTCGGTGGACTTGTCGATCTCGTGGGAGAAGTACACGCCCGGCGAGCGGACCAGCTGCGAGACCACGACACGCTCGGTGCCGTTGATGATGAAGGTGCCCTTGCGCGTCATCACGGGGAAGTCGCCCATGAAGACGGTCTGGCTCTTGATCTCACCCGTGGTGTTGTTCGTGAACTCCGCGGTGACGAACAGCGGAGCCGCGTAGGTCATGTCCTTGTCCTTGCACTCCTCCTCCGAGGCCTTGACCTCGTCGAAGCGAGGGTCGGAGAAGGACAGGGACATCGAGCCGGAGAAGTCCTCGATGGGCGAGATCTCGGTGAGGATGTCCTCGAGACCACCCATCGGGTTCTCGTCACCGGCATCGATCCGCCGCTGGAACCACGCCTCGTCGCCCACCAGCCACTCGAACGACTGGGTCTGCAGGTCGAGCAGGTCGGGCACCCGGAGGGGTTCACGAATCTTCGCGAACGAGACCCGGATCGGGGCGCCGGGGAGATTCATGTGGTCCGAGGTGGTCGCGGGGGTCTTGGTGGCGTGCGGCGATGCCAAGATGCGTCCTTCCGGAACTGCGCTTCTCGTCTGGCGGGCAACGGTCCGTACGCGATACCGTTCGACCTGAGCGGCCGTCGGTGATCAGTTGTGGATTCCGGTGCACGCCGTCTGTGTTGTCAGGGCGCAGCCACCGACCAGACCCGCGAGTGCACTGCATGGAAGTCCCGATCGGCGGGGAGCCCCTTGAGTGCGCGCGCAAAGCTGGACGGAGGCAGCGCAAAGAGGCAGTCTAGCTGCAAATGCAGCCGCTGTCGAGACAGGTCACCAAGGCAACCATCGAGACCTAAGAGTGACCTGACAGGCGCACCGAGTCAAGACGCTACGCGTCGGTAAGTGGTCCGTTCGGCGAGACGACCGGCCCGGAGTGCCCCGAACGGGGGCCTTCACGGCGGATGAGCAGCACCGGCAACGGCCTCGACCCATGGGGATGACCGCCCAACGGGGCCTTGCACGACACTACTCGCGCCCCGAGGGGTTCACTCCATCGCCCGACGGTCAACCTTTTCGAGTGACGCACGACGCACGAAACGGTCACGCGATGCGCGGCGCGCCGCTCCCCGTTCGAAGGGTGGGGACTCTCTACAGGCCGTCCGGCGCCCCAACTTGACACGTCCCGATTGTTGACACAAGCATCGTCGGAAGTCCTACTACCCGTCAACGATGACCGAGGTGACGACTTATGTCCGATGCACCCGCGATGCGCGAGCTGCTCGGTGACGACGCTCCCAGCAACTGGGGGAAGTGGGGCCCCGACGACGAGCTCGGCGCCCTGAACTACCTCGATGCGGCCGAGGTGCTGCGCGGCGTGCAGCACATCAAGTCCGGCGACGTGTTCACCCTGCAGATCCAGATGGGCCGCGCGGAGAGCCCCGGCGACCCGCTGTGGCCCGGCCGGGAAGGCATCAAGCGCAAGAACGAGCTGGACGAGAGCACCTGGGACGGCGAGGGCGCGCCCGCGTTCCCCGGCGGCCTGCACTACGCCGACGACACCGCCCACATCTTCCTGCAGGGCTCCACGCAGTACGACGCGCTGGGCCACGTCTGGTACGACGGCAAGCTCTGGAACGGCTACGACGCCCGCACCACCGTCGACGCGATGACCAAGGCGACGGTGCTGCCGATCGCCGAGAAGGGCATCGTCGGACGCGGCGTCCTGATCGACATGGCGCGCCACCGCGGCAAGGAGTACCTGGACAAGGGCGAGACGTTCGACCACAACGACCTGGAGGCCGCCGCCGCGGCCCAGGGCGTCACGATCGAGCCGCACGACATCCTGGTGATCCGCACCGGCTGGATGAAGTACTGGTACGAGCTCAACGACCCGGAGAAGTTCTACGACGGGTTCATCGAGCCCGGCCTGACCTACTCCCGCGAGCTCGTCGAGTGGTTCCAGAGCCGCGAGGTGCCGAACCTGGTCACCGACACGATCGCCAACGAGGTCACCACCGACCCGGTCTCCGGGGTCGCGCTGCCGCTGCACTGCGCGCTGATGCGCAACCTCGGCGTCACGCTCACCGAGATCGCCTGGCTCGACGACCTCGCCGACGCCTGCGCCGCCGACGGGCGCTGGACGTTCCTCTACGTCGCCGCCCCGCTGAAGGTAGTCAACGGCACCGGCGCACCGGTGAACCCCGTGGCCATCCGATGAGCTCCGTCTACTCGGAGAAGGTATGGCTGGCCCGGTACGCCGCCGGCCAGCCCGCAGAGATCGACGTCGAGTTCGCCAACGCCGTGGAGATGGTCAAGGCGACCGTCGCGCGCAACCCCGACGGCGACGCCATCCGCTACTTCGACGGGCGGATCAGCTTCGCCGAGCTGGACGGGCTGACCGACGCGTTCGCCGCCGGCATCCTCGATGCCGGGTTCACCGCGGGCGACCGCGTGGCGGTGTTCCTGCAGAACGTCCCGCAGTTCCTGATCGCGCAGATCGGCACGTGGAAGGCCGGCGGCATCGCGGTCTCCATCAACCCGATGAACAAGGGTCGGGAGCTGCGCGGGCTGCTCGACGACTCCGGCGCCACGGTGCTGGTGAGCATGCAGAGCCTCTACCGCGACGTGGCGAAGGACGTGCTCGACGGCACCGCGGTACGCACTGTCATCACGACCTCGGAGCTGGAGTACCAGACCCGGGGCGACGAGCGGATCTTCAGCGGGGTCGAGCGCATCGACCTCCCCGACACCGTGGACATGGCGGCCCTGCTGGAGCGGTTCCAGGGGCAGTCGCCGCCCGCGGTCACGCTCGGGCCCGACGACATCGCGTTCCTGACCTACACCTCGGGCACCACCGGGCCGCCCAAGGGCGCGATGACGACCCACCGCAACGTGGTCTTCAACGCGCAGAGCTACCGCGACTGGATCGGGCTCTCCGGTGACGACGTCGTGCTGGGCGTCGCGCCCCTGTTCCACATCACCGGGCTGATCGGGCACATCGCGATCTGCATGCTGGTGGGGGCGCCGCTGGTGCTGATGTACCGGCTGGACCCGGCCGTCGCGATCGAGACGATCCGCGACGAGCGCGTCACGTTCACGGTCGGGTCGATCACGGTGTTCATCGCGCTGATGAACTCCCCCGCCGCCGACCGGGAGGCGCTCTCCAGCCTCACGAAGATCTTCTCCGGTGGGGCGCCGATCCCGCCGAGCACCGTCACCGCGTTCCAGAACGCCTTCGGCACCTACATCCACAACATCTACGGGCTGACCGAGACCACGTCGCCGTCGCACGGTGTGCCGCTGGGCGCGACGGCCCCCGTCGACCCCGCGTCGGGCGCGCTCTCGGTCGGGGTGCCGATCTACAACACGGTGGTGCGGATCGTCGACGACGAGGGCAAGGACCTGCCGCCCGGCGAGATCGGCGAGCTCGTCACGGCCGGGCCACAGGTCGTGGTCGGGTACTGGCAGAAGCCCGACGAGAGCGCCAAGGCCTTCCCCGACGGCGCGCTGCACACCGGCGACGTCGGCTACATGGACGCCGAGGGCTGGTTCTACATCGTCGACCGCAAGAAGGACCAGATCAACGTCAGCGGCTACAAGGTGTGGCCGCGCGAGGTGGAGGACATGCTCTACGAGCACGCCTCGGTGCGCGAGGCGGCCGTCGTCGGGGTGCCTGACGAGTACCGCGGCGAGACGGTGAAGGCGTTCGTGAGCCTGCGCCCCGGCACGAGCGCCACGCCGGAGGAGCTGATCGCCTTCACCAAGGAGCGGATGGCGGCCTACAAGTACCCGCGCCAGGTGGAGATCCTCGACGAGATCCCGAAGACGGTGACGGGCAAGCTGCTGCGCCGGGAGCTGCGGGGGCGGTAGCTCCCCTGCACCCTGCGCGAACCGGGCCCGACAACGCGAAAGGCGCTCCCGTCCAGTGGACGGGAGCGCCTTTCGGTGGTGCGGGTGCGGTACCGAGATCAGCTCAGGCTGACCTTGGCGCCGGCCTCCTCGAGCTTGGCCTTGGCGGCGTCGGCCGCGTCCTTGGCAACGCCCTCGAGGATCGCCTTGGGGGCGGACTCGACGAGGTCCTTGGCCTCCTTGAGGCCCAGGCCCGAGACGAGCTCACGGACGACCTTGATGACCTGGATCTTCTTGTCACCGGCGGCGTCGAGGACGACGTTGAACTCGTCCTTCTCCTCCGGGGCGTCGGCGGCGGCGGCAGCGGGGCCGGCGGCGGCAACGGCGACCGGGGCGGCCGCTGTGACGTCGAAGGTCTCCTCGAACTTCTTCACGAACTCCGACAGCTCGATCAGGGTGAGGTCCTTGAAGGCCTCGAGCAGCTCGTCGGTGGACAGCTTCGCCATGGTGGCGTTCCTCTCTGATTCTGACTAAAGCAGGGGGTGGTGATCAGCTCTCGGCGTCTGCCGCAGCCTCGGTTGCAGCGCTGTCCTCGGCGGGCGCGGCAGCAGCCGGGCCCTCCTCGGCAGCGCGCTTGTCGGCCAGCGCCTGTGCCAGGCGGGCGACCTGCGAAGCGGGAGCGGCGAACAGGCCCGCGGCCTTGGCCATGGTCCCCTTCATCGCACCTGCGAGCTTCGACAGCAGGACCTCGCGGGACTCCAGGTCAGCGAGCTGGTTGACCTCGGCAACGGTCAGCGAGCGACCGTCCATGAAGCCACCCTTGATCACCAGGGCCTGGTTGGCCTTGGCGAAGTCACGCAGTGCCTTGGCGGCATCGACGGGCTCGCCGGTGATGAAGGCGATCGCCGTGGGGCCGACGAGCAGCTGCTCGATGCCCTGGATGCCGGCATCCTCGGCCGCCCGCTTCACCAGGGTGTTCTTGGCGACGCGATAGACGGTGTCATCACCCAGGTTGCGGCGCAGGGCCGTCAGCTGGGTCATGGTGAGGCCGCGGTACTCGGTGACCACCGAGGCGGACGAGCCCCGGAAACGGCCGGCGATCTCTTCGACCGTCGTGACCTTGTCGGGTCTGACCATCCCTTGCCTCCTCTCGGTTGTCGGGGGGTTACGTCGTGCAGACCCACCGGGGTGACCGAGGAAGAGGACCCAGAAATGACGAACGCCCCGGACGCAGGAGCGCACGGGGCGTGGACGGGCGCGTGCCTACGCGCCCGGCGAAACCTCGTCCTCCTGCGCGGGTCGTCCGCTCTCGCGGAGCCTTCGTGCGCCTGGCGTGATCACTCATGCCGGGCGCAGACCTGCGGTCTTCGGTGGAACTGACGCCAAGGATACGCGACCGGCAACGCCGTCCCTGCGCGGGTCCCTCGCACACACCGAAGCGTCCCCGCACACACCGTGCAGGGTGTGTGCGGGGACGCGGAGGTGTGTGCGAAGAGCGTCAGCGGCTGACGACGCCGGCGATCTTCCAGTGCCCGTCGATCTTCTCACCGCTGACGGTGAGCCTGCCGGCCGCCGCGAGCTGCGACGGCTGCCCGCCGGACGCGGCGCGGGTGGCCTGCTGGTCCATGAACGCCACGAGCACGGCGTGGTCACCCTCGATGCTCTGCACCGCGGAGAACGCGATCGTGGCCGTGACCACGGCCTGCTGCTGCGGTGCGAGCTGGCGGACCTGGGTGAACAGCTGGTCGTACTGCTGCTCGAACGCCGGCGTGATGACGGCCTTGGCCGCCTTCTCGTTCTCGTCGAGCCGCGCGTAGTCGTAGGAGTAGACGGTCTTGAGCGCGTCGGTGAGCTGCTCCGTCGCCGCGGTGGTGGCAGCCATGTCCACCAGCGCGGTGTTCGCGGCGGCCGGGGTGCCACGCAGGTTCGCGTTGGCGATGCCGAAGAACACCGCAAGACCCGTGAGCAGCACCAGCAGGACCGCCAGCAGCGGGACGGCGAGCGCGCGCAGGCGGCCCCGCAGACCCGCCCGCGGAGACGGGGCGACGGCCGGCTCGGTGGCCGCCACCGCCGCGACCTCGACCGTGGCCGACTCCACCGCGGGCACCTCGACGGTGGCGGCCGACGCCCGCCGACCGGCGCGGCGGCCGGCCGGCTTCGTGAGCGTCACGGACGCGTCCGAGACGTCGGCCGGGATCTCGGTCGACGTCTCGGACGGAGCGGCAGCGGGGCGCGTGGCCTCGTCGAGCGCGACGGAACCGCGCAGGTGCGGGTGGTCGTGGCCGTTCTCGGACCCGTCGGCGCGCGACGTGGCGGGCGCGAGCCCGGCGACGCGGGGCCTGCGGATGCCGCTGACGCGGGTACGGGGAGCGCGGGGGCGCGGGGGCATGGCGGTCACCTCTTGATCAGCTCGCTCGCTCAACTCGACGGGGCCCGGACGGGGGAGAGCCTGCTGGCCTTCCATCCGGCATCGGTGCGGGTCATCTCCAGCTGCAGCCGCTGCCGGGTGACGACGGGCTGCTGGCCCTCCGGGGTGACCTGGACGTCGAGCCCGACCAGCACGCGCGCCACGCCGGTGCGGACGTCGAGCTGGGAGACGGCCGCATCGGTGACCGTGGCCTTCGTGACGCGCTTGGAGTCGCTCACGACCTTCGCGTAGTCGGCGCGGTTCTTCTTGAACTCGTCGAGCAGGGGGCCCGTCGAGGTCTGCTCCCACAGGTCGAGCCCGGCGTCCACCTTGGTGGCGTCGAGCGAGTTGAGGTTGATCGCCGCCTGCTGCGCGTCGAGGAGCACCGTGTCGCGGGTGGCGGCCATCTCCAGGTCGGTGCTGTTCAGGGCCATCACCCAGAGCACGCCGAACACCAGCGCGACGACCGCCGCCAGCGCCACCAGCACGGACAGCACCCGCACCGGGGTGAGGAGCGGCTGCCGCGGCGCGTCCGGGATCGGGACGGCGGCGGTCGGGGGCGATTCGTCGAGTAGCGTCATGCGGCTCTCCAGCCGTCGGGGGTGATTCAGCCGAGCAGGATCTGCGCCAGTGAGCTCAGCGGCGGGGTGGACGTGACGGGCGCCGTGCCGGCCGGAAGCGATCCGGGCGGCCCGACCGGGGCGTTGGCGGGCGGTTTCGGGGTCTCGGCACGCGGCACGTTCTGCGCGCCGCGCACGTTGATCGGGCTGCCCTTGGGCTCCGCGCAGTAGGCGTCGTAGTTGAGCGCCTCCGGGCCGACGGCGTTGCCGGGCCGGTGCGGGGTGCTCTCGTAGCCCTGGGTGCAGGCGTACGGGTCGAACAGGTTGACGGCGAGGCCGAGGTGGGCCGTGCCGTCGCCGGGCACGGCCGACGACGCGCCCGCGACGAGCGCCGGGTAGGTGACGAGGATCTGCCGCAGCCCGTCCTGGCGGGGCTCGGCGACCCGCGAGACCGTGAGCAGGTCGGCCACGAGCTGCGACAGGCCCGGCCCGCTCTCGCGGAGCAGGCCGATGATCTGGTCGGACACGACCGGGCCGGCCCCGATCAGGTTCCGCAGATCGGGGTCGGACTTCACGAGCTGGTCCGACAGCAGCGACAGGTTCTTGCTGAAGCTCTGGAACGAGCCCGCGGTGTCGTTGGCCGTGGTCAGCACCGTGCGCCCGTCGTGGACGAGCTTCAACGTCTGCGGCAGCGCGTCGACGGCGTCGGCGGAGAACGCGTTGGTGGTGTCCAGGATCTTCTGCAGCGGCTGCGACGTGTTCTTGAACGACGTGCCCAGCTCCGTGACCACGGTGTGCAGCGCGTCGAGCGGCACCGAGCGCACGAAGTCGTCCAGGCTCGACACGAGGTCCTCGACCGGCACCGGGGTCGTGGTGCGGGCCGCCGGGATAACCGAGCCCGCCACCAGCTCGGGGCCGCCGTCGGTGGCCGGCTTGAGGTCGACGAACTGCTCGCCGAGCGCGGAGAGGTTTGCCACCTGCGCGTCGAGGTCTGCCGGGATCGACGGGGCGCTCTTGTTGATGTCGAGCTGGACGTCGACTCCCTGCGCGGTGAGGCTGAGCGGCCCGACCCGGCCGACCGTGACACCGCGGTAGGTGACGTCGGCGCCGGTGAAGATGCCGCCCGACTGCGCGAGCTGCATCGTCACCGGGTAGGTCGTGGAGCCGAAGACGTTGCCGAGGCCTGCGTAGCGGAAGCCGGCGTACCCGACACCGGCCACCGCGAGCAGCAGGAACCCGATCAGCTGGATCCGGACCACCTTGGTGATCACGAGCCACCTCCGAACAGTCCACCGAGCAGCCCGCCGGGCTTCGGTGTGGGGGTGGGTGTGGGAGTCGGGGTCGGTGTCGGGGTCGCCGAGGCCCCCGGTGCCGCGGGAGCAGCGGGGGCCGGCGTGGCCGGGGCCGCGGGGCCGAGCAGGCCGCCCGGCCCGAGCAGCGACGGCGGTGACTTGAGCCCCTCCGGCGCCACCAGCGGACCGACCAGCGGGCCGAGCAGCTGCGCGGTGGGCGGCAGCGCGCTCAGCGGACCGTCCGGGCCCGGGAAGGGCTGGTTGGACCGCGCGAGGTTGCCCAGCACGTCACCGAGGTCCAGGTCGACCGTGGCGTAGAGGTTGGCGTAGTCACCCGCGAACGCGTTGATGGACGCGTCGGTGAACGGCGGCGACGGCAGGATCTCCAGCGAGTTGGGCAGGTCCTGCCCCGACTCGACGAGCTTGTTCAGCGTGGGCTGCAGCAGCCGCAGGTCGGCGACGAGATCGTCGCGGCTGCGGTCGACGACGCCGGTGGCGACACCGGAGAGGCGGTCGAGCGCCTGCAGCATGTCGACGAGCTGCCCGCGCTGCGCCTCCAGCTCCTTGAGCCCGGGAGCGAGGTTGTCGAGCGCGTTCGTGATCTGGCCCTTGTGCTGGTCCAGCGTGGACGAGAGCTTGTTGACCTCGTCGAGCGCCCTGGTGATCTCGCCCTTCTTGGCGTCGAGCGCACCGACGAGGGTGTTGACGTCGCTCAGCAGCGACCGGATCTCCGGCTCGTTGCCCGAGAGCGCCTTGTTGAGCTCGGTGGCGATGGTGCGGATCTGGTTGACGCCGCCGCCGTTCAGCAGCATCGACAGCGCACCGAGCACCTCCTCCACCTCTGCGGCGCGACCGGTGCTGGACAGCGGGATGACGGCGCCGTCGGCGATCCGCGGCGCTGGTGCGGCACCGGGCGCCGTGGTCGGCGCGGCCAGCTCCACGAACTTCTCCCCCAGCAGGCTGGTGGTGCGCACGCGCGCCTGGGTGTCGGCCGGGAGCTGGACGTCGCCGTTGACGAGCATGGAGACCTCGGCCGTCCAGTTCGGGCCGACGCCGATCCCGGTGACCGTGCCGACGGGCACGTCGTTGACCTTCACCAGCGACTGCGGCACCAGGTCGACGACGTCGGAGAACTCGGCGGTGAGCTGGTAGGGCGCGGACCCCAGGTCGGCGCCACCGGGCAGCGACACCCCGCGCAGGCCGTTGGACAGCACGCCGCACCCGCTCGTGAGCAGGGCGGCAGCGGTGGCGACGGCGGCCAACCGGACCGCTCGACGGTGCATCATCGGCCGGCTCCTTCGGTGGGAACACCGGTACCGGCGAGCGCGGGCGGCAGCGTGGGCAGCGCGAGCCCCGGGACGGGCGGCGGCTTCCCGGCCTGCAGCGCCGTGACCACCTGTGCCGGGGACGGCAGCGGCACCGCACCGTTGAGGATCGGGGCCACCTGCGCGCAGGAGTCGGTGAGCGCCTTCGGCAGCCCCTGCGGCGCGCTGCGCTTGATCAGCTCGCAGACCAGCACGATCGGCGGCATCGTCAGCTCGTTGATGTTGGCCCGGGTGTCGATCGTGCCCGAGGAGCCGTTGTAGGTGTTGGCGAGGTTCGACAGGGCCGCCGGGGCGATGTCGAAGGTCTCGGCGAGCGCCTTCTGCTGCTTCACCAGCACCGCCGTGACGTCGACCAGCTTGTCGACGTTGCCCTTGAGGCCCTCGCGGTTGTCGCGGATGAAGTCGGCGACGTCGCCGAGTGCCACCGAGAGCTCGGAGACCGCCGAGCCGAGGTCGCCGCGCTCGTCGGCGAGGAAGCCGGAGACATCGGCGAGCCGGGTGTTGAACTCCCGGACCTGCGCATCGTTGGCGGCGATCGTGGAGACGAACGACTGCAGCTCCGTGACGGTGCCGAACAGGTCCTGGCGGGAGTCGGCCAGCGTGCCCGACAGCTGCCCGAGGTTGTTGATCGTGTCGTTGACCGCCTGCCCGTTGCCGTCGAGGGAGGCGGCACCGACCTTCAACAGGTCCGACAGCGCACCGGAGGAGTTGGCCCCGTTGGGCCCCAGCGACTTCGCGAGCTGGGTGGCCGTGCGGGTCAGGTCGTCGACGCCCAGCGGCACCTTGGTGCGATCGATCGGGATGACCGCGCCGTCGGCGAGCTCGGGGCCGGTGGAGTACGTGGGCGTCAGCTGGATGTAGCGGCCCGTCACCAGGCTCGGGGAGACCACCACGGCGTTGACGTCGGCCGGGAGCTTCAGGTCCGGGTCGTCGAGCTGCATGTCGACCTTCACCTGCGTGCCCTGCGGCGTGACGCTCGTGATCCGGCCGACGGGCACACCGAGCACCCGCACGTCGTTGTCGGCGAAGACCGCAGCCGCCGACGAGATGTACGCGGTGACCTTGTGACCGGACGGGCGGGCCACCAGGTAGACGCCGCCGGCCAGCAGCACGGCGACGACGGCGATCAGTCCGACGAACTGGAGCTGGCGACTGTCGGTCTTGCCGGCCACCTCAGCACCCCCCAGGGTTGATCGGGCCGACAGGTGGCGGCAGCAACCCGCAGATGTAGTTGTCGAACCAGCGCCCGTTGCCGAGCGCGTTGGTGAAGACGCGGGCGAACAGCGCCAGCCGCTCGACGCCGGTGTCGATCGAGTCGCGGTTGCGCTGCAGCAGCGCGGCCACCCGGTCGAGCTGCGCGAGCGTGGAACCGAGCTGGTCGCGGTTGTCGGCCACGAGCCCGCGCAGCTGCACCGACAGCGACCGGGTGCCGTCGAGCAGCGCGCTGATCGCGTCCTTGCGGCTCTGCAGCTCGCCCAGCAGCAGGTTGCCGTCCGACAGCAGCTTCTCGAACTCGGCGTTGCGGTCGGCCAGCACCGTGGACAGCGAGTGGGTGCCCGAGAGCAGCTGCTTGATCTGGTCGTCGCGCCCGGCGATGGTGGTGGACAGCCGCGAGAGCCCGTCGAGTGCGCCCCGGATCTCCGGGGGCGTGCCGCGGAAGGTGTCGGCCAGCGTCGTCAGGCTCGTGGAGAGCTGGTCGGTGTTGAGGTCGCCGACGGTCTGCGACAGCCCGTTGAACGCCTCCACCACGTCGAAGGGTGACGCGGTGCGGGAGAGCGGGATCGGCGTGCCCGGGTCGAGCTCGTTGCTGCCCTGGGGGGCAAGCGCCAGGTACTTGGACCCGAGCAGCGTCTTGATGTCGATCGACGCGCTGGTCTGGTCGCCGACCCAGGCGTCGCTGACGGTGAACCCGACCAGCACCTTGTTGCCGGCCAGCTTCACCGAGTCGACGCGGCCAGCCTCGACACCCGCGATCGTGACGAGCGCGCCGGAGGTGAGCCCGGCCGCCTCGCTGAACTCGGCCTGGTAGCTGCGGCCGCCGCCGAACAGTTTGGGACCGTTCATCGCCAGCAGCACGACCACCAGGATCACGACGATCCCGATGACCGCGAGCGGCACCGGTCGACGGGTAATCATCAGCCACCACCCAGCGGGAGTGCGGGCAACGCGGGAAGCGACGGCACGCTCGAGGGCAGTGCCGGCAGCGGCGCGGGCAGCGCAGGCAGCCCGCCGAGCGGGTTGGGAGCATTGGCGCCCGCACCCGCCGGATCGGGCCCGCAGCGCGCCGACGGGCTGGAGTAGGCCGGGATCTCGAACGCCGGGATGTAGGGCTTCAGCCCCACCGTGCCGGACAGGCCGCACAGGTAGAACTGGAACCAGGAACCGTAGGTGCCCACGTGCGAGATGGCCTCGAGCTTGATCGGCAGATTCTTGATCGTCTGCTCCACCTTGGGCTCGTCCTGGTTGAAGTTGTCGGCGAGCGAGCCCAGCGCGGCGATGTCGTCCTTCAGCGCCGGGCGGGCGTCGTCGACGAGGCTGGAGGTGACCTCGGTGAGGTGCCCGATCGAGACGATCGCGTCGCCGATGGGCTTGCGGTCCTGCGCCAGCCCGGAGACCAGCTCCTGCAGGGAGCTGACCAGGTCCGACAGCTGCTGGTCGCGCGAGTTGACCGTGGTGAGCACCGAGTTGAGGTTGTCGATGACCTGGCCGATCACCTGGTCGCGGTCGGCGAGGGTGTTGGTGAGCGACGACGTGCTGGCCAGCAGCTCCGACACGGTGCCGCCCTGCCCCTGCAGCACCTGCACGATCTCGAACGACAGCTGGTTGATCTGCTGCGGGTCGAGGCCCTCGAACAGCGGCTTGAAGCCGTTGAACAGCGTGGTGAGGTTCAGCGGGGCGCGGGTCTGCTCCGCGGGGATCAGCGCGTTCGCCGCCAGCATGACGCCCTGCGGCCCGGGGGCCTGTGCGAGCCCGAGGAAGCGCTGCCCGATCAGGTTCTTGTAGAGGATCGACGCGATGGCCGACGACGGGATCGGACGGTTGCGATCGACACTGAACGTGACGTCGGCGAAGCGCCTGTCCGCGATCTTGATGCTGTCGACGGCCCCGACGACGACGCCCGCGATGCGCACGTCGTCGCCCGCGAGCAGCCCGGTGGCGTCGGTGAAGCGCGCCGTGTAGCTGACGCGGTCGCCCGACGAGGCGTTGGCGATGGTCAGCGCGAGCACCGTGGTGGCCATCGCGATCACGACCGCCAGCGCGAGGAACTTGATCAGCGGGGCCAAGGGGATGCGGCTCATGTCAGCGTCACCTCCGTGCCGCGGTAGAGCGGGCCCAGCAGCATCGAGCTCCAGGACGGGACCTCGGCGGTCGAGCCGCCGGTCTGCGCGGCCACCAGCTCGGCCACGATCTGCTGCTCACCGGGCGAGTTGGGCAGGCCCATACCGGTGTAGGACGCGGGGATGATGCCGGCGTCCGCAGCGCTCGAGCTGGTCTGGCCGACCGGCGGTGTCGGGTGCTGCGAGCCGTCCTTGAGCGGGCCGTCCGGCGGGTCCTGCGGCGAGAGCGGCACGATCGGGTAGCAGCGCGGGCCGCGGTCGTCGTCGTACTTCGGCTCGTCGCGGTTGGGCACGTACTTGCCCTTGTTGTTGACGATCTCGATCGTGACGTGGATGCCGGGCTGGTTGTTGGTCTTGCCGAACGCGGCGTCCCCGAGCGGGATCAGCGAGGTGATCTGGTGGAAGAAGCAGGGGAACTCGGGCGCGTAGCGCGCCAGGCTCTCCAGCGTCGGCCGGGTGGAGGACGCGAGCCCGATCAGGTTGTCGCCGTTGGCCGCGAGGAAGCCCTGCAGGTCATCGGATGCGCCGGTGACGCTGCTGAACAGGTCCTGCAGCTCGGCGCGCTGGTCCACGATCGTCTTGCTGGTGACCGTGAGGTTGTCCAGCGCCTGCAGCAGGTCCGGAGCGGCCTGGTTGAGGTTGCCGGAGAAGTCCGCGAGCTGCGTGATGTCGGCCTGCAGATCCGGGATGGCCGGTTGCAGGCCGCCGGTCAGCTTCTGCAACCGCACCAGCGTCTGGCCCAGCTGCTCGCCGCGGCCCTCGAGCGCACCCGAGAGGGAGCTGAGCGTCATCGCGAGGTCCTGCGGCGCGACGTCCTGCAGCAGCGGCAGCAGGCCGTCGAGCACGCGGTCGACCTCGCGGGCGGTGGAGCTGCGGTCCTGCGGGATGACGTCTCCTGCCGCGAGCGTCTTCACGGGCCCGCTCTCGGGCGGCACGAGCGACACGTACTTCTCACCGAACAGCGTCTTGGGGAGCAGGCGCGCCGAGACGTCCGCGGGGATGAGGCTGATCTTGTCGCTGTCGATCAGCATCTGCACGGTGGCGCCGGTGGCGGTGGCGTCCACCTGCTCGACCTGCCCGACCTTGAGGCCCCGCACCTTGACGTCGGCATTGGTGGTGAGCTGGCTGCCGACGCGATCGACCTGCAGCGTCACCGGGATGCCGCCGTTGAAAGCGCCGGCGTACTTGCCGATGGCGAGCCCGACCATCGCCACCATGACGGCGACGAACACCACGCCCAGCAGCCGCTGCCTCATCCGGCCACGCTCACCGACGTCGACGTCCCGAAGATCACCAGGGTGAGGAAGAAGTCGAGGATCGCGGTGCTGACGATCGAGAGCCGCACCGAGCGGCCGACGGCGATGCCCACACCGGCCGGGCCACCCTTGGCGTTGTAGCCGTAGTGGCAGTGGATCAGGATCACCACGATCGCGAAGACGATGACCTTGAGGTAGGAGTAGAGGACGTCGCTCACGGGTAGGAACAGATCGAAGTAATGATCATAGGTTCCGCCTGGTAGCCCGTTGAGCACCGTGACGTTGAGCCGGGCGGCGGCGAAGCTCGCCAGCAGGCCGACGGTGTACATCGGGATGATCGCGATGACGCCGGCGATCACGCGCGTGGTGATGAGGAACGGCACGCTGGGCACCGCCATCACCTCGAGCGCGTCGATCTCCTCGGAGATCCGCATGGCGCCCAGCTGCGCGGTGAACCCGGCGCCGAGGGTGGCCGTCAGCGCCGCGGCGGCGACCAGCGGGGCGATGTCTCGGGTGTTGAAGTACGCGGTGACGAAGCCGGTGAGCGCCTCGACGCCGAGTGCGTCGAGCGCGCGGAATCCCTGCAGCCCCACGAGGCTGCCGACGAACAGCGACAGCGACAGCATGACGCCCGCCGTGCCGAGGATGACCACCAGCGCGCCGGAGCCGAAGCTGACCTCCGCCAGCAGCCGCGCGATCTCCGAGCGGTAGCGGCGGACCGTGCGCGGGATCCACACGATCGCCCGCGCGTAGAGCGAGAGCTGCTCGCCCAGCATGTCGAGCTGCTCGAGCGGCCCGTTCAGCGCCCGGCGGGCCCGGTTCCCCAAGATCGCCACGTCAGAACCCCTTCGGCGGGACGAGCTCGAGGTACACGGCCGTGAGCACCAGGTTGATCATGAAGACCAGCACGAACGAGATGACGACCGACTGGTTCACCGCGTCGCCGACGCCCTTCGGACCGGGCGGCGGGTTGAGCCCGCGGTAGGCGGCGACGATGCCGGCGCTGAAGCCGAACAACGCCGCCTTGAACTCGCTCACGAGGATGTCGGACACCTGGGCGATCGAGGAGAAGCTCGCGATGTAGGCGCCCGGCGTGCCGCCCTGGACGATCACGTTGAAGAAGTAGCCACCGCCGACACCGACCACGGTGGCCAGCCCGTTGAGGACGATCGCCGTGGTGACCATCGCCAGCACCCGCGGCACGACGAGCCGCTGGATCGGCGAGATGCCCAGCACCTCCATGGCCGCGATCTCCTCGCGGATGGTGCGCGCACCGAGGTCGGCGCACACGGCGCTGCCGCCCGCGCCGGAGATCAGCAGCGCGGTGACGATGGGCGCGGCCTGCTGGACGATCGCCAGCACGCTGCCGGCGCCGGTCTGGCTCTGCGCGCCGAACTGCCGCGTCAGGTCCGACAGCAGCAGCGCGATGGTGGCGCCGAACGGGATGGTGAACAGCGCCGTGGGCAGCGCGGACACCTTCGTCACGAACCAGGTCTGCTCGATGTACTCGCGGATCTGGAACGGCGGCTTGAACGTCGCCTTGACGACGTCGATGCCGAGGCCGAAGAGCCGGCCGACCGGTGTCAGTGCGCGGGTCACGATCGTGGGGGAGCTCACGATGTCGTCCGCCTCAGGGCCTGTTGGGCCGGTGTCGACCGGGACCGTCGGGCGGCGGTGCGCCGCCGGGGCGCGAGGTCGGTCCCGACCCCGGACCGCCGCCGCCGTAGCCGGGATCGAAGAAGTCCTGGGGCGGGCCGGCGTAGGAGCCTTGCGGCCCGGGACCCTGCGGGGCCGCGTACGGCGAGACCCGCGTGGGTGCACCCGCTCCGACGCGCACGGGCTCGTTGGCGTAACTGGTGCGGATGGCTTCCTGCGCCGCCTGCGGCAGCGTGTGCATCATCTGCATCACCCGCTCGCGGCGACGACGCACCGCCTGCCGCTCCGGCATCCCGGGGCTGGTCTCCAGCTGGGGCTTGAGCGGCGGCAGTCCCTCGAGCTCGCCGTCCATCTCGGCCATCTCGCGGGCGGCCTGCGCGGTGTCCTTCTCCTCCGACATGCCGATCGGGCCCTGGCGGCGGCCGTTGAGGAACTGCGACACCACCGGGTCGTCGCTGGTGAGCAGCACCTCGCGCGGCCCGAACATCGCCAGGTGCTTGCGGTAGAGCATCCCGATGTTGTCGGGCACCGTCTGCGCCGTGTTGATGTCGTGCGTGACGATCAGGAACGTCGAGTCGGTCATCGCGTTCAGATCGATGATCAGCTGGTTCAGGTACGCGGTGCGCACCGGGTCCAGGCCGGAGTCCGGCTCGTCGAACAGGATGATCTCGGGATCGAGCACCAGTGCCCTGGCCAGGCCGGCGCGCTTGCGCATGCCACCGGAGATCTCACCGGGGAGCTTCTTCTCGTCGCCTGCGAGACCGACCATGTCCATCTTCTCGGCGACGATGTCCCTGATCTGCGCCTCGGACTTCTTCGTGTGCTCGCGGAGCGGGAACGCGATGTTGTCGTAGAGGTTCATCGACCCGAACAGCGCGCCGTCCTGGAACAGCACCCCGAACAGCTTGCGCAGCTCGTAGAGCCGCGACTCGGAGCACTTCACCAGGTCCGTGTCGTGGATGAAGATCGAGCCCTGCTCCGGCTTGAGCAACCCGATCAACGTCTTGAGGAACACCGACTTGCCCGTGCCGGACGGGCCGAGCAGCACCGAGACCTCGCCCGGCGGCAGCGTCAGCGTCACGTCCGACCAGATGTTGGCGCGGCCGAAGGACTTCGACAGCCCCTCGACGCGGACCTCGACCCCCGTCATGACACCACCGTCGCGACCTTGACCCCGGCGGAACCCGTTTCCGTCGTACGCACGGCCACGCACGCCTCCCTCGTTGGATCGGAGCTCGTCGGCGCGGTAGCAGGGAGCAGGCGGCCGACTGCCCACAACCGCCCAACGAGGCCGGGTGGCTTGGGTTACTGACGAGTTAGAGCGGCAGCGCAAGTTGCTCCGATCGGACTGTTACCCGTAGTCCAGAAGAGGGACACCATCGTGCGTGAAGTCGATGACCAGGTCCGATGCGCCCGATTCGAGGAACACCCTTTCGGGTCAGTCCGCACGGAAGTGGTGGGGTCCACAACGGCCACCCGCGGGCCGTGTTCGCTCTCGGTGGAAGATCCGCCGCCAGCGAAAGCGGGCCGTCACAACACCGCTTCGCCCCTAGCGTCGAGGCCGGAAGGCAACCCCCACCGGAAGGAGCACCACCGTGGGAGCCACGACCCGGGCCCGGTACGTCCTGCCGTCGTTCACCGAGCGCACGAGCTTCGGCGAGCAGGAGACCAACCCCTACAGCAAGCTGTTCGCGGGCCGGATCGTCTTCCTCGGCACGCCGATCGACGACGCCGCCGCCAACGACGTGCTGGCCCAGCTGATCTGCCTGGAGTCGATGCAGCCCGACCGCCCGATCTCGCTCTACATCAACTCCCCCGGCGGATCACTCACGGCGATGGCCGCCATCTACGACACGATGCAGTACATCCGCTGTGAGCTGCACACGTTCTGCCTGGGCCAGGCGTCCTCCGCAGCGGCGGTCCTGCTCGCGGCGGGAGCCCCCGGCAGGCGGTCGATCGTGCCGAACGCGCGGGTGCTGCTGCACCAGCCCGAGGTCGGCGGCTTCCAGGGCCAGGTGTCGGACCTGGAGATCCAGGCCGGGGAGGTGTCGCGCCTGCGCAGCACGTTCGAGGCGACGATCGCCCACCACACCGGACGACGCGCGGAGCAGGTCCGCACGGACATCGAACGCGAGCTCGTCCTCGACGCGAAGCAGGCCGTGGCCTACGGGCTGGTCGACGCGATCATCGACAGGCACTGAAGGGGAACGACCATGACCGGATCAGCGCTCACCCTCGACGACTCCGTGTTCGAACGCCTGCTGCGCGAACGCATCATCGTGCTCGGGCAGGAGGTGGACGACCCCGTCGCCAACCGGATCGTCGCCCAACTGCTCCTGCTGGCAGCGGAGGACCCGGCGGCCGACATCACGCTCTACATCAACTCGCCGGGCGGATCCGTGACAGCAGGCCTGGCGATCTACGACACCATGGCCGCGATCGAGCCCGACATCTCCACGGTCGCCACCGGGCTGGCCGCGTCGATGGGCCAGTTCCTGCTCACGGGCGGCACCCCGGGCAAGCGGTTCGCCCTGCCGCACGCGGAGATCATGATGCACCAGGTGTCGAGCGGCTTCGGTGGTGCGGAGTCCGACATCGTGATCCGCGCCGACATGCTGCGCAGGCTCAAGCGGCAGATCGCCGAGCTGACCGCGGAGCACGCGGGTCAGAGCGTCGAGACGGTCATCGCCGACGCCGACCGCGACCGCTGGTTCACCCCGGCCGCCGCCGTCGAGTACGGCCTGATCGACCGCGTGATCAGCCGGGCGACGCCTGCCGCGTGACGAGCGAACGGCCCGTTCGTCCACTCGGGATGGACGAACGGGCCGCTCGCTCGGGTGCGAGTCAGCTCGCGGCACCGGCCATCGCGGCCTGGTCCTCCACGTAGAACTTCTCCTCGAGCACGTCCGGGGAGGCGTCCATGTCGATGGCCTGCACGTCGGCGCCGCGGGCGGACTCGATGGCGCCGATGCGGCGGCCCAGCCGGTCGCCCGCGTAGGCCATCAGCTCGTTCTCCGGGATCTCGAACGGACGCTCGCGCCCCTCGAAGTGGTCGTAGGAACCCTGCACGACGCCCATGGCCGCGGGCATCAGCTCCTGCATCCGGTCGGTGAAGACCTGCCACAGCCCGTCGTCGGCGGCGACGTGGCGGCGGCAGGTGAACGTGCCCCACGCCATGTGGCGGCGCTCGTCGTCACCGATGAACTTGATCACCTGCTGCAGGCCGGGCAGCAGGCCGCGGCTCGTGTAGGACCGCGCGACGCCGTAGTAGCCGGTGAGCGCGAGGGTGCCCTCGATGACGTGGTTGTACGTGGCCGACGCCCGGATCTGGTTGTGCGGCGACGGGTCGCTCTGCAGCGCGTAGAGGCTCTCGGGCAGCTCCTTGGTGAACAGGAGCATGTAGGACTCGTTGGTCTCGATGTAGTGGTGCAGGTCCTCCCGCACACCGACGGCGTCGAACCAGCGCCGGAACGCCTCGCAGTGCTTCGCCTCCTCGTAGACGAACTGCGTCAGGTACATCTCGTCGTTGAGCCTGCCCTCGGCTGCCATCGCCGCGACGAAGGGCTGCAGGTCCTGCGTCACCGACTCCTCCCCCGCCATGAACTGCGCGAGGAACGAGCAGGTGGCCCACTTCTCGTCGTCGGTCATCGCGGCGTAGTCGCGGGCGTCCTGGGTGAAGTCGATGTCGGCCGGGTTCCAGTGCCGGGCGTTGCCCTTGGTGAACAGGCGCATCGGCAGCGAGTCGAAGTTGATGCCGGTGCTCGTCAGGCTCCCGAAGCCGGTGCGCTTGCCGTGCTCGATGACGCGTCTGGCCGGTGCGGTGGTCACGTCTCGCTCCTCGGTAGGTGTGTCAGTACCGGATGAGGCCGCGGATGTTGCGACCCTCGCGCATGTCCTCGTAGCCCTGGTTGATCTCCTCGAGCGCGTACTCCCGGGTGATCAGCTCGTCGAGCTTGAGCAGGCCGAGGTTGTAGAGCTCGAGCAGCCGCGGCACGTCGAACTGGCCGTTCGAGCTGCCGAACAGGGCGCCCCTGATCTGCTTCTCGTAGAGCGTCAGCTCCATGAGCGACAGTGCCGCCTGGTCCTGGTCCGGGTGCCCGAGCGCCGTGACGACCACGCGGCCGCGCTTGCCGACCAGCTGCAGCGCGGGCTGCAGGTGCTCGCCCTCGATGACGCCGGGGGTGAGGATGGCCGCCTCCGCCATCTGCCCGCGGGTGAGCTCGGAGACCACGTTCCAGGCGTCGTCCATGCTGGCCGCGACGTGGGTGGCGCCCAGCTCGAGTGCCTTCGCCCGCTTGAACTCCAGCGGGTCGACGGCAACGACGTAGCGGCAGCCCGCGAGCTTCGCGCCCTGCACCGCGTTGGCACCGATGCCACCGATCCCGATCACCACGGCGGTGTCGCCCGCCCGCAGGTCGGCGGTGCGCACCGCGGAGCCGAAACCCGTGGTGACACCGCAGCCGACGAGCGCGGCCAGGTGCAGCGGGAAGCCCTCGTCGATCTTCACGACCGACTTGACCGGCACGACCGTGTGCTTGGCGAACGTGCCGAGCAGGCACATCTGGCCCACGTCCTCGCCGCGGGCGTGGAAGCGGTAGGTGCCGTCGAGCTGCGGGCCGAGGGTGGCGCCCGCACCGTCGTCGCACAGCGAGGTCCAGCCGCGCACGCAGTTGTTGCAGCGGCCGCACGAGGGCAGGAACGTCATGACGACGGGATCGCCGACCTCGACGTCCGTGACGCCCGGGCCGATCTCGAGCACGCGGCCGGCGCCCTCGTGGCCACCGATCATCGGGAACGAGATCGGGATGTCGCCGGTGACGAGGTGCTCGTCGGAGTGGCACAGGCCGCTGGCCGTGAGCTCCACCAGCACCTCACCGGGGCCCGGCGGGTCGAGCTCGACCTCCTCGACCTCCCACTTGCCGCCCAGCTCCCAGAGCACCGCTGCCGTGGTCTTCATGGGGCCAGCATGACGTGGATCACTGGGAGGCGCACCGGGCCGACCGGTCCCGGGATGGCCCGCGAGTGCCATGCCACCCGTCCAGGTGACCCTGCGCGACAGCCGTGCCGGGCCGCAGCATGGTGGCCATCCAAGCGTCAGATCGCAGGATGGCCACCATGCTGCGATCCGGGAGCTAGCGCCCTACCCCGCCGCAAGCGGCAGCCGCAGCCGCGCCACCAGCCCACCACCGGCGCGGGGCAGCAGGGCGAGCTCGCCGTCCATGGCCGTGACCAGCGCCTCGACGATCCACAGGCCGAGTCCCGAGGTGCCGCGCCGCTCCCCCAGCGCCACATCCTTCGCCGTGACGACACCCGCCTGGCCGGGTGGCAGCCCGGGGCCGCGGTCGCGCACCTCGGCCACCAGGTGCCCCTCGGCGTAGCGGAGATCGAGCTCGACGGGGGCGGTGCCGCTGTGCCGCGCGGCGTTCTCGACGAGGTTGGTGAGCACGCGGCGCAGCCGTTGCGGATCGCAGCGCACCGCGGCGTCCGGCGGGGAGATCCGCGGCTCGCGCCGCGCCGACTCCACCGCGGCCGCGTCGAGGACGGCGTCGGCGAGCTCGGCCAGCCGGACCGTGCGCTCCCGTACCCGGCCCAGCGGGCTGCCGTCCTGCACGGCGACGTCGGCGAGCCCGTCGAGCATGTCGCGCAGGTGCACGGCGTGCTCGGCCAGCAGCGCGACGGCCGTCGCTCGGGCGGGCTCGGACAGGCGGTCGGCGGCCAGGTCGGCGGTGAGGGCGGTGAGCGACGCCACGGGCGTGCGGAACTCGTGGAGCACCACGCGCACCCCGTCGAGCCGGGCCTGCTGCGCGGCGAGCAGGCGCGCCCGCAGATCGCGCTCCTCGAGGAACGCCTCGTGCTCGGCCAGCGCCCGGGCCCTGGCGACCGCGGCGTCGTCGAACTGGCGTTCCAGCATCCGCACGAGCACACCGACCAGTACGGCGGCCGCCAGCAGGAACCCCGTCCACCACAGCCCGGCCAGCCACGGTTCGGTCGCCGGGCTGCCGGGGGCGGCCCCCACGAGCGCAGCGGCTGTGAACCCGATGCCGATCGCGATCGCCGAGATCCGTCCGATCGCGACGCCGCCGCGGACCGAGGCCGCGATCACGACGAGCGGCAGCACCGCGACCATGATGCTGGCTGCCCCACCGGTCAGCGCGCAGGCCACGAGCGTGAGCACCGCGTCGATGGACGTGGTGATGCCCGGCGGGGCCAGCGGGCGGCCCTGCCACTCCGCCACAGCGAGCACGAGCGCGTAGACGAACGTCGCCGCCACCAGCACCGCCAGTGGCGTGGTCCCGCTGCGGGCCAGGTCCGGGCGCAGCAGGAGCGCGAGGGCGGTGGCCACCACGACCAGCAACCGGATGATCACGGCGATGCGTTCCTCGAACGAGCGCAGCCGGTCGTCGGCGGCACCGGGCACCGGGCGGTCCCAGTCGACGTTGATCCGCATGCGCACCAGTGTGCGCCCCCGCCCCCAGTAGGCTCCGCTCGTGCGGGACGGCCGGTACGTCGTGGTCATCGTGGACGACCACGCCCTGTTCTCGCAGGGGCTGGCGCTGCTGCTGGAGTCGCGGGCGGGCGACACCTTCGTCGTCGCGGGCTCCACCACGGCGGGCGAGGACGCCGTCGCGCTCGTCGGTCGCGAGTCGGCCGACATCGCGATCATCGACCTGGCGCTGCCCCCGCTCGGCGGTGTCGAGACGATCCGGCGGGTCGTGGCCGCCTACCCGGGCACCCGGGTGCTGGCGCTCTCGGGCACCGAGGACCTCGCGCTCGCCGCCGCGGCGCTGCGGGCCGGCGCCGCGGGTTTCCTCGGGAAGTCGGCCGACCCCGACGTGCTGGTGGCGCCGCTGCTGACGATCGCCGCCGGGGTACGGGTGGTGCGGGCCGACCTGCTCGACGCGCTGCTCGACGCGGGCGACCGCACCGGCGACGGGCTCGTCGAGCGGCTGGGCAGCCGCGAACTGCAACTGTGGGCGCTGCTGGCCCGCGGTCTGGAGACCAGCGAGATCGCCAAGCCGATGCTGGTGAGCGAGCGCACCGCGAAACGGATGATCGCCTCGCTGCTGCACAAGCTCGGGGCGGCCAACCGGATCGAGGCAGCCGCACTCGCCGGGCGCTACGGGCTGCTGGACCGCGACGGGCCGGGCTGAGGCCCGCCCCTGCACTCCCGCCCCGCAACGCGAGCCGGCGCTGGCCCACCCGGGCCGAGAGTGGCCCGATCGAGACGTCCCCCCGGCGGCCGGGATGCGCGAGACTGCCCCCGTCCGGTTCGGTGCCGGGGGAACAGGAGCGGCGACGTGGCGGCTTTCGCGGACGCGACCGAGGTCTACGAGTACCTGGGCGGGGTCTTCCGCCGCGGTATGGAGGACGCGGACCTGGTGGCGAAGCTGCAGCCATCCGGCGTCGTCCTGCGGATCACCTACACCCAGCCCGACGCCGTGCTCACCGTCGACATGCCCAACTCGGCGATCTACGAGGGCGCGGGTGAGGGCCCGGCCCCGAACGTCGAGCTGTTCATGACGGCCGACATGGGCAACCGGTTCTGGCTCGGCAAGGTCGTGCTGCCGATGGCCATGGCCAAGGGCCAGGTGCGGGCGAAGGGTCCCGTGCCGAAGCTGCTGAAGATGCTGCCGCTGGCCAAGCCGCTGTTCGGGCCCTACCGCGAGCACCTGACGGCCGCGGGACGCACCGATCTGCTCAACGCTTGAGCGGAGCGTCCGATCCCGACCAGCCGCCCGGCGGCTCGGGTTACAGCGTGCAGGTCACCGCGGAGCGTGGGCCGGTTCGACGGCGGCGGTGGTTCACCGAGCCACCGCCCCCGGCTGTCCACGCCGTAGCGCGGCGCGGCCAGCGCGACCGTGACCAGAACCGCGACAACGAACAGCCACAGTGGCATCTCCATGGCTCGAGCGTGCCTATGATTGGACTCCTGCAACATGTCCAATCCTAGGAAGGTGGCCCTCTCGTGGACCGCGACGACCTCGAGCGGCGGATGGGCGCCCGCAGCTTCGCCCGCCTGATGGGCGACTGGCGCCCGGCCTCCGGCGGTGGCCGCCTCGCCGAGGCCCTCGCCGACCGCGTCCGGCTGCTGGTGCTCGACGGGCGGCTGCCGCTGCAGACCAGGGTGCCGGCCGAGCGCGAGCTCGCCGTGGCGCTCGAGGTCAGCCGCACGACCGTGGCCGCGGCCTACGACACGTTGCGTGACGCCGGGGTATTGCGCAGCAGGCGCGGCGCAGGCAGCTGGACCCAACTGCCTGCCGAGCCGTCCGGCGGCGCGAGCTCGGCGCCGTACGCCCCGGTCGGGGACCTCTCGCTGTTCGATCTCGCCCACGCCGCTCCGTCGGCCCCGACGGAGCCGATGCGCGCCGCCGCAGCGGCCGCCGTCCACGACCTGGACGCCCACCTGGGGTTCCACGGCTACGACCTGCGCGGCCTGCTCCCGCTGCGCACCGCCATCGCCGAGCGCTGCACCGCGCGCGGCCTGCCCACCACCGTCGACCAGATCCTGGTCACGGCCGGTGCGCAGCACGCGATCGCGCTGGTGGTGCTGGCGCTGACCGGGCCGGGCGACCGCGTGGTCGTGGAGCATCCCAGCTATCCCAACGCGCTCGACGCGATCCGCGCCCACGGTGCCCGCGCCGTCCCGCTGCCCCTCGGGCCCGGCCCGGGGCGCACCTGGAGCTGGGACATGGACCTGCTCGCCGCCACCATCCGCGACGCCGCCCCGCGGCTGATGTACCTCATCCCCGACTTCCAGAACCCCACCGGCGCGGTGCTCGACGACGCCGGCCGCGAGCGCCTCGTCGAGCTGGCGCGGCGCACGAGCACGCCGCTCCTCGTCGACGAGACGATGTCGGAGGTGTCGCTGCGCGACGAACCGATCCGCCCGGTCGCCGCGTTCGGCGCCGCCGACTCCCCGCTCGTGCTGACGGTGGGCTCGGCGAGCAAGTCGTTCTGGGGCGGGCTGCGGGTCGGGTGGATCCGCACGTCGGCCCCGATGGTGCGCCGGCTCGCCGCTACCCGGGTGCAGATGGACCTCGGCAACCCGGTGCTCGAACAGCTCGTGGTCACGCGGCTGCTCGCCGACGCCACCGCCATCGCCGCCGCCCGTCGCATCGAGCTCACCGCCGCGCGCGATCACCTCCAGGACCGGATCGCCACGCTGTTCCCGGGTTGGGTGCCGACCCGTCCACAGGGCGGCATGAGCCTGTGGATCGAGCTCGGCGAAGCCGTCTCGAGCCGGCTGGCCTCCGCTGCGCGCCGCCACGATCTGCTGATCTCGGCCGGGCCGCGCTACGGCATCGACGGAGCGTTCGAGCGGTACCTGCGCCTGCCGTTCACACTGCGCACCGACCGCATGGACATGGCGCTCGAACGGCTGCTGACCACGTGGCGTGAGCTCGATCGCGTCGGCCCGCTGCAGGACATCGAGCCCGTTGCCGTCGCGTAGCATCCCCGGAACAGTCACTGCTGACCGTATCGACCACACGGAGGTACACCGGTGCCACGGAACGGACCACTTGCCGGGCTGAAGGTCGTGGAGCTCGCCGGGATCGGGCCGGGGCCGCACGCCGCGATGATCCTCGGTGATCTCGGCGCCGACGTCGTGCGCGTCGATCGGCCGTCCGGCGGGCTGAAGCTCGGATCCGACGACGTGCCCGACCCCACGCTGCGCGGGCGGCGCCGGGTGGCGGCCGACCTCAAGGACCCCGCGGGCAAGGAGACCGTGCTGCGGCTCGTCGAGCGCGCCGACATCCTCATCGAGGGCTACCGCCCGGGTGTTGCGGAGCGGCTGGGTGTCGGTCCCGCCGACTGCCACGCGCGCAACCCGCGGCTGGTCTACGGCCGGATGACGGGCTGGGGCCAGGACGGCCCGATGGCCCCCCGCGCCGGGCACGACATCAACTACATCTCGATGACGGGCGCGCTGCACGCGATCGGGCGGGCCGGTGAGCGGCCGGTGCCGCCGCTCAACCTCGTGGGCGACTTCGGTGGCGGCTCCATGCTGCTCGTCATCGGCGTGCTCGCGGCCTCCTGGGAGGCACAGCGCTCCGGGCAGGGCCAGGTCGTCGACGCCGCGATGGTCGACGGCGTGTCCATGCTGAGCCAGATGGTGTGGGGGCTGCTCTCGCAGAAGTTGTGGGTGGACGAGCCGGGCAGCAACCTGCTCGACGGCCACGCGCCGTTCTACGACACCTACGCCTGCTCCGACGGGGAGCACATGGCGGTGGGTTCGATCGAGCCGCAGTTCTACGCTGCGCTGCTGGCCGGCCTGGAGCTCACCGACGCCGACCTGCCCGCCCAGTTCGACCGCGACCGCTGGCCCGAGCTCAAGGCGCGGTTCACCGAGGTCTTCGCCTCCCGCAGCCGCGACGAGTGGACGGCCGTGTTCGCCGACACCGACGCCTGCGTGACACCGGTGCTCTCCTACGCCGAAGCGGCGCAGCACCCGCACATCGCGGCGCGCTCCACGATCGTCGAGTCCGACGGCGTCACCCAGGCCGCTCCGGCACCGCGGTTCTCCCGCACGGCACCCGAGGTGCACGGCAGGGCCGCCGACCCCGAGTCCGTCGATCAGGTGCTGGCCGACTGGGCCTGACCCCGGACGCGACAGCACCCCGCCGCCAGTGATGGCGACGGGGTGCTGTGGGGTGGCGCGGGCCTGGGTCAGACGGACGGGGTCTCGTCCACCAGGAGGTTGCGCGTGCGCAGCGGGTCGATCTGGATGCCGGGGCCCGTGGTCGTGGAGACAGTGACCTTCTTGAGGTACTTGCCCTTGGCCGCCGACGGCTTCGCACGCAGGATCTCGTCGAGCGCGGCGCCGTAGTTCTCCACCAGCTTCTCGGTGTCGAACGACGCCTTGCCGATGACGATGTGCAGGTTGGCCTGCTTGTCGACCCGGAAGTTGATCTTGCCGCCCTTGATCTCGTTGACGGCCTTCGTGACGTCCGGGGTGACCGTGCCGGTCTTGGGGTTCGGCATCAGGCCACGCGGGCCGAGGATGCGGGCGATCCGGCCGACCTTGGCCATCTGGTCCGGGGTGGCGATGGCGGCGTCGAAGTCGAGCCACCCGCCCTGGATACGCTCGATCAGGTCCTCGGCGCCCACGACGTCGGCGCCGGCGGCCTCAGCTTCCGCGGCCTTGTCACCGGTGGCGAACACGATCACTCGTGCCGTCTTGCCGGTGCCGTGAGGCAGGTTCACGGTGCCGCGGACCATCTGGTCCGCCTTGCGGGGATCCACACCGAGGCGCATGGCGACCTCGACGGTGGCGTCCATGTTGGCGCTGGAGGTCTGCTTCGCCAGACCTGCGGCCTCGAGCGGGGTGTAGAGGTGATCGACCTCGATCAGCTCTGCGGCCTTGCGGTACGCCTTGCTGCGCTGTGCCATTTCTCTGTCCTTCGTTGTTCAGGTCAGTTCGTGGTGCGAACCGATGCCGTAGCACCTGGAGAATCGGCTCTCCCACGCGTACGGGCTGAGTGGATCAGCCCTTGACGGTGATGCCCATCGACCGAGCAGTGCCGGCGATGATCTTCGCGGCCTGGTCGAGGTCGTTGGCGTTGAGGTCCTGCATCTTCACCTGGGCGATCGAACGCACCTGGTCCATGGTCACCGAGGCGACCTTGGTCTTGTGCGGCTCGCCGCTGCCCTTGTCCACACCGGCGGCCTTGAGCAGCAGGCGGGCGGCGGGCGGCGTCTTGAGCTCGAAGGTGAACGAGCGGTCCTCGAACACCGAGATCTCGACCGGCACGATGTCGCCACGCTGGGACTCGGTGGCGGCGTTGTACGCCTTGCAGAACTCCATGATGTTGACGCCGTGCTGACCGAGCGCGGGGCCGACGGGCGGTGCGGGAGTGGCCGCACCGGCCTTGATCTGGAGCTTGATGATCGCGGAGAGCTTCCGCTTCTTGGGAGGCATTTCGGTTTCCTGTCGTGGTTGAGCGCGCCGCAGTCCTGCCGACCGCGGCGATGGTTCAGATCTTCGAGACCTGGCTGAACGCCAGCTCGACGGGTGTCTCGCGGCCGAAGATGGACACCAGGACCTTGAGCTTCTGGGCGTCCACGTTGACCTCGTTGATCGTGGCCGGCAGCGTCGCGAAGGGACCGTCCATGACGGTGACCGACTCGCCGACCTCGAAGTCGACCTCGACGGTGGACTTGCCCTGCCCGGACGAGGAGACGGACTTGCCGCTCGCGTCGTCCTTCTTGGACTCGACCTTCGGGAGGAGGAACTTGATGACGTCGTCGTGCGTCAACGGGGACGGCTTCGACGTGGCGCCCACGAACCCGGTGACACCGGGCGTGTTGCGCACCGCGCCCCACGACTGGTCGTTGAGATCCATCCGGACCAGGATGTAGCCGGGCAGCACCTTGCGCTGCACCTGCTTGCGCTGGCCGTTCTTGATCTCGGTGACCTCCTCGGTGGGCACCTCGACCTGGAAGATGTAGTCCTCGACGTCCAGCGTCTGCACGCGCGTCTCGAGGTTGGTCTTGACCTTGTTCTCGTAGCCGGCGTAGGAGTGCACGACGTACCAGTCGCCGGGGGCGCGGCGCAGTGCTGCGCGCATCTCCTCGACGGGGTCGACGTCCTCGGCAGGCACGTCCTCGGCGGGCACGTCCTCGGCCTCGGCGGCGACGGCGTCGTCCGCGTCGGCTTCCTCCGATTCGTCGTCCTCCGACTGGTCCTCGGAGTCGTCCGACTCGTCCTCCGACTCCTCTGAGTCGTCGTCGGCGTCATCCTCGGAGGCGTCATCCGCAACTGCGTCGGCGTCGTCGTCGGTCTCGTCCGTGTCGACGTCGGAGGCCTCGAGAGACTCCTCGGCCTCGTCACCGGCCACGGCGTCGACCTGGTCGGCCTCGGGCTCGACGTCGGTCGGCCACTGGCCGCCGTCCTGGGAGCTCACGTTCGTCTCGCTTCCTTCGTCCAAGTCGTGCGTGATGGCTGGTCAGGTGCCGAACAGGAACAGCACACCCTGCGAGAACACGAAGTCCAGTCCTGCCACCAGCGCGACCATGAACGACACGAAGACCAGCACGACGATCGTGTAGGTGACCAGTTGCTTGCGGCTCGGCCAGATGACCTTGCGCAGCTCGGCGACCACCTCGCGCAGGAACCGGGCCAGCCTGCTGGGCAGGGAGACCTTGGCCGGTCGGGCATCGCGGACCGCGGTGGCCCGCCCCTTGCCCTCGGTGGGCGCGGGGGAAGAACGCCGACCCCGACGGTCAGCGGCGGTACGTGGGCGTTCCCGCCCGTCACCGCTCGCCTCGCGCTCCTCAGTCACGCCTGCACCCTCCAGCTCGCCGGGGGACCACCTGCAGGCCCACCGCCCTCACATCCGTGTACTGCCCGATCCGTATCTGAACTTCTCCTGCACTGTGGCAGGGGCGACAGGACTTGAACCTGCAACCTGCGGTTTTGGAGACCGCTGCTCTGCCAGTTGAGCTACGCCCCTATACCTGCACCACCACGGAACCTCCCGCGGTGGAGGTGCACCACAAACACCGGTGCACCCAGCGGATCGAGTGTACGGCACCCCGCGGACCCGAGGATTCACGGGGCACCGCACGCAGCCGGATCAGGCGGCCATCCGCCCCGGCGGCGGAAAATCGGGCAGGTCGTCGTGCTCGGGCTTCCGGCCCCCGACCCCGAAGCCGGTGTCGTGCCACCAGCGGTGCCAGCAGCCCGGACACTGCAGGAACAGCCTGCGGCCCTCCGCGGCGAGCAGGAACCGCCAGTGCGTCTCGCAGGTGCGTCCGGAGGCGCACGACTCGCAGCCACGCTCGTCGGCGCAGCCCGGACAACCGGTCCAGGCCCGCCGGCAGATGTCGGCGGCGGCGTCACGCACCGCAGGCCCCGGGGTCGCCGCCATCCGCACCGAGCACGCCCGCCTCGACGAGCATGCGATAGGTGGCGAGCTGCTCGGCGTCGAGGTCGCTGTAGAGCATCCGGTGCGCCTCGGTCTCGGCTGCCAGCACCGCGCCGGGGTCGAGGTCGGGCATGGCGGCGACCACGGCCGCCAGCCGGCACTGCTCGTGTGCGGTGAGATCGAGCACGAACGTGGTCGGCTCACCGGCGCGTGGCGGTTCCATCACGGGTATACATAGCCTAAGCAAGGGCAGGCTCACCAGATAGTGCGACGCAGGTAACTCCGCCGGGAACCGCTGCTCAAGCAGGCAGTGCGACCTCGGCAACGGCCTTGCCCAGCACGGTGCGGCCGTCGAACTTCGCCGTGATCGCGATCCGGGCCACACCGTCGGTGACGTCGCTGACCTTGCCCGTGAGCTCCAGCAGCGCGCCCTCGTCGTCGTCGGGCACCACGATCGGGCGGGTGAACCGCACGCCGTAGCTGCGCACCGCGCTCGGATCGCCCACCCACTGCGTGACCAGCCTGCCGGCCAGCGCCATCGTGAGCATGCCGTGGGCGATGACGCCGGGTAGCCCGACCCCGCTCGCGAAGCGGTCGCTCCAGTGGATCGGGTTGAAGTCGCCGGACGCGCCTGCGTAGCGCACGAGATCGGCCCGCGTGACGCGCAGCGACAGCGGCGGGAGCTCGTCGCCCTTGACCGTCATGCCTGCACCGACCGGCACGTCTGCGCCGACCGTCACGACTCCGCCTGCGTGACCAGCATGAGCCGCGTGGTGACCACCGGCTCGCCCGCGGTGTCGGCGACCTCGCAGCGCAGCGTCAGCATGTGGCTGCCGGCGCGGGTGGTGAGATCCTCGACGTGGATGGTGCTGACGAGCTCGTCGCCGCCACAGATCGGCCGGTGCAGCGTGATGGACTGATCGCCGTGCACCATGCGCGAGTAGTCCCAGCCGAAGGCGGGGTCGCGCAGGAACGCCTCGATCACCGGCATCGTGAAGGTGGCCGCGAACGTGGGCGGGGCGACGACGTCGGGATGCCCGGCGGCGCGTGCGGCCACTGGGTCCAGACACACGGAAGCGCCCTCGCCGATGGCAAGGGCGAACTCCCGTACTTTCTCCCGACCGACGCTGTACGGAGCCGTCGGCGGTAGCGCCTTACCGACGTAAGAGAGGTCGGGCACGCTCAGCTCAGCGCGTCTCGCGGTGCTCTTTGTGCGTGCCGCAGTTCGGGCAGAACTTGTTGACCGCGAGGCGGTCAGGGTCGTTGCGCCGGTTCTTCTTCGTGATGTAGTTGCGGTGCTTGCACTGCTCGCACGCCAACGTGATCTTCGGACGGAC
The DNA here is from genome assembly GCF_042653605.1 of Pseudonocardia sp. GCM10023141. Taxonomy (NCBI): domain Bacteria; kingdom Bacillati; phylum Actinomycetota; class Actinomycetes; order Pseudonocardiales; family Pseudonocardiaceae; genus Pseudonocardia; species Pseudonocardia sp. GCM10023141. Next base: position 137,964 of record NZ_JBHSIR010000008.1, on the reverse strand, counting down.
GTCCGTGGCCTTACCCATGGTGGGTGCCTCCTGGCTTGCGTAACTTCTACCGTCAGTCTGGTAGCGGTGGCCGGACTTGAACCGGCGACACAGCGATTATGAGCCGCTTGCTCTACCAGCTGAGCTACACCGCTATGCGAAGCCGCTCACACGACTTCGCAGAGCCCCTTTACGGAATCGAACCGTAGACCTTCTCCTTACCATGGAGACGCTCTGCCGACTGAGCTAAAGGGGCGGCAGGCCGGGCGACTCGGCTCCGAAGAGCCAGTGCCGCGCGGCCGTTGACGATGCTACACAACCCGTGAACGGGCCCGAAATCCGGCCCGGGCACCCCTCACCAGCTGGACTTCGTCACCCCCGGAAGGTACCCGCCGTGCGCCAGCGAGCGCATCCGGATCCGTGACACCCCGAAGGCCCGCAGGTACCCCCGCGGGCGCCCGTCGACGGCGTCGCGGTTGCGGATCCGGCCGGCACTGGCGTCGCGCGGCTGGCGCTGCAGCTCCTGCTGCGCGGCCAGCCGGTCGGCGTCCGGCGTGCCGGGCCGCGCGATGAGCGCCTTGAGCTCACCGCGGCGCTGCGCGTAGCGCGCGACGACGGCCTTGCGGTGCTCGTTGCGCGCGATCTTCGCCGTGGTCGCCATCAGACCTTCTCCCCACGGGCCCGGATCCGGCCCACCGCCGCGTCGACCCCGATGCGGTCGATCGTCCTGATCGCAGCGGTGCACAGCTTGAGGCGGATGTGGCGCCCCTCGGCCGCGAACCAGTAGCGCCTGGTCTGGATGTTCGGGTCGAACCGCCGGTTGGTCCGCCGGTGCGAGTGCGAGACCGCCTTGCCGAACCCGGGCTCCCGCCCCGTCAGCTGGCATCGCCGCGACATCCGCTCACCCCCTCCCGGCGTTCGGGTACGGCAGCAGCGCCATCTCGCGGGCGTTGCGGATCGCGGTCGCCACCCGCCGCTGCTGCTGCGGTGTGAGCCCGGTCACCCGGCGCGCGCGGATCTTGCCGCGGTCGGAGACGAAGGTGCGCAGCAGCGCGACGTCCTTCCAGTCGACCTCGGTGATCGCCCGCGCGTGCAGCGGATTGGCCTTCCGCTTGGGCGGGCGACCCGACCTGCTCTCCGACCGCGGCGCCACGTCAGCGCTCCTCGCGGAACTCGACGTGCCGGCGCACGGCCGGGTCGTACTTGCGCAGCACGACCCGGTCGGGGTCGTTGCGCCGGTTCTTGCGGGTCACGTACGTGGTGCCGGTTCCCGCCGTGGAACGCAGCTTGACGATCGGCCTGACCTCGTTGCGGGCCATGACCACCCTCCTTCGTAATGAAATTCGTTTTCATCTAGCCTCAACGCTAGCGCACCCCCGGATATGCCAGAAGGAGGGACCCCATGCGACCCGAACTGCTCGTGCTCACCGGCCTGCACGCCGCCGGCGTCGAAGCCGTGGTCGACCGCATCCGCACGCTCGACCCCGACGTCGCGGTGCTGCACCACGACCTGCGAGACATCGGCGACGGCGACGGTCCCGGCGCCGTCCACCGCAGGCTGCGCCGCGGCGCCGACGACCACACCGTCACGCTGCAGCTCGCGCACGGCTGCGTGTCGTGCACCCTGCGCGAGGACCTGCTGCCGACGCTGCGCTCGCTCGCCGCAGCGGACGGGCCGCGGCGGATCGTGCTGCACCTCGATCCCGCGCTGGAGCCCGAGCAGCTGTGCTGGTCGTTGCTGCACGTGCTCGTGGACGGCAGGCCCGTCACCGACGACGTCGACCTCCGCGGGGTCGTCACCTGCATCGATACCCCGAACTGGCTCGACGACGCGACGGGTGACGACGTGCTCGTCGAGCGCGGCATCGCCGATCCCGGCGGTGCCGTCGACGAGCGGACCGTCGCGCAGGTCGCCGTCGGCCAGGCCGAGTTCGCCGATCTCATCGTCACCACCGGCGTCGCGGACGCCTGGACGACCGTGCGCACCGGCGCGGTCCTGTCCCGCCTCGCGCCCGCCGCGGGCCGGATCGCGATCGGCGAGCTGGACCGCCGGGTGTTCCTGCGCACGCTGCCGAGCGGGGCCCGGCGCGGGCGCCCCGACGACGTCCACGGCGCGCTGCTGCGCGGGCAGCCACCGCTGGGCTCCGACTGCGGCGTGCACACCGTGCTGTTCTCCGCCCGCCGCCCGTTCCACCCCGAGCGCCTGCACAACGCCATCGACGTGCTGCTCGACGGCGTGGTGCGCACCCGCGGCCGGATCTGGCTGGCGACCCGCCCCGACGCCGTGCTGTGGCTCGAGTCGGCAGGCGGGGGCCTGCGCGTCGGGCACGCGGGCGACTGGCTCGCCGGCGCCGGTGACGACGCCTGGGAGCACGTCTCCCCCGAGCGCCGCACGATCGCCGCGCTGGGCTGGCACCCGCGGTTCGGGGACCGGTCGCAGGACGTCGTCGCGATCACCCACGACGCCGAGCCGGAGGAGATCATGCGCGCGCTGCACGCCGCCCTGCTCACCGATGCGGAGCTGGCCACGGGCGAGGCGGCGTGGGCACTGCTGGAGGACCCGTTCGGCTGGTGGCACACCGACCCCTGCGAGACGTCCACGTCGACGGTCGGCGGCCCACCGGACCACCGAGCAGCCGACCACGGAACCGAGGAGCACTGATGGCCGTCCCGAAACGCCGCACGTCGCGGTCCAACACCCGCAGCAGGCGGGCCCAGTGGAAGGCACCGGTCCCCGACCTCGTGCCGATCACGATCGACGGGCGTCGCCACCACGTGCCGCGCCGCCTGGTGCGGGCCTACCAGCGGGGACTGCTCGACCCGCCGCGGTGACCACCCTCGGCGACCGCCGAGCGCGCACTGGCTCATGCTCCAACCCGAACCCGTGCGCGTTGATCACTCGACCGGGACCCTCAGGCCCGTTCCATGATCCGCGAATCCCTTACCCCGGCGGCCGGGGACTGAGGGCCCCTCATGACGTGGTCGTCCGATGCCCGGGCCGGTGCCTCAGCACGAACCTCGGGTCATGTTCCTGATGAGCTCGCTATCCAGCATCGAAGCCGACCACCACCGCGACCAGCTCCTCGCCGAGGCCGAGACCCACCGCCTCGCCGTGGCCGCCCGGGCCGCCCGCAAGCGCGCCACGCGCCGCAACGCCCCTCCGGAGGGACCGCCACCGGAGTCGTCCAGGCCGCAGACAGCCCGTCCGCGCGCAAACAACGAGGCAAACAGTCGGTACGCCGTGTCACGATGACCGGCGTGGCGCGGCTGGGAGTCGGAATCGGGCTGGTCGGACGCCGGCAGGAGCTGTCGGCGTTCACCGGCGCGCTCGACCGCGCCCGCGCCGCCCGCCCCACCGGTGTCCTGCTCGCCGGCGACGCGGGGGTGGGCAAGTCGCGGCTCATCGCGGAGGCGGTCGACCGGGCGGTGGCCGGGGGGTTCACCGTGCTGGTCGGCCGCTGCCTCGATTCTGCCGAGTCACTGCCGTACCTGCCGTTCACCGAGATCGTCGGCTCGCTGGCCGTCACCCACCCCGAGCTCATCAACGAGCACGCGGCGCTGCGCCACCTGCTGCCCGGCGGCTGGAACCGCGGCGACGCGAGCAGCGACGACCGCGCGCTCGGCCAGCTGCGCGTGTTCGACGCCGTCCTGTCGGCGCTCGACGCCCTCTGCGCTGAGGGACCGGTCCTGCTGGTGGTCGAGGATCTGCACTGGGCAGATCGTTCGAGCCGGGATCTGCTGGTGTTCCTCCTGTCCCGGCTCACGGCGCAGCGGCTCGTCGTCCTCACCAGCTACCGCACCGATGATCTGCACCGCCGCCACCCGTTGCGGCCCGTGCTCTCCGAGCTGGTCCGGCTGCCCGCCGTCGAACGACTCGACCTCAGCCCGCTCGACGGGCCGCACGCGCTCGACCTCGTACGCCAGCTCGCCGACGGGTCGCTGTCGGAGCAACTGCTGCGTCGGGTGGCCAAGCGCAGCGAGGGCAACGCCTTCTTCGCCGAGGAGCTCGTGTCGGCCTCCTCCGATCGGCTCCCGCACGGGCTCGCGGAGGTGCTGATGGCCCGCGTCGAGGCGCTGACGCCAGCCACGCAGCAGGTGTTGCGGATCGCCTCGGTCGCCGGGCGCCGGGTCCGCCACGATCGCCTCGCCGCCGTGTCCGGGCTGCCAGACGACGAGCTCGAGATGGCACTGCGCGAAGCCGTCACCCACCACGTACTCGTCACCGCGCCGGCCCGGCCCGGTGTCGCGGGTGATGCCTACCTGTTCCGCCATGCCCTGTTGCGCGAGGCGATCTACCACGAGCTGCTGCCCGGTGAGCGCAGCCGGATCCACGCCGCGTACGCGTGGCTGCTCGCCGAAGGCCCCGACGAGCAGGGGGTGGCGGCCGAGCTGGCACACCACGCGCTGGCCGGCCACGATCTCCCGCGAGCGCTCGCCGCCTCGGTGGCCGCCGCCCGCGAGGCCGACCGTCGCGAGGCACCCGCTGAGATGCTGTTGCACACCGAACAGGCGCTCGAGCTGTGGAACGCCGTGCCCGAGGCCGCCACCGTCGCCGCCATCGACGAGGTCATGCTCACCAGGTGGGCGGCATGGGCGGCGAGCGCCACGGGCGACTACGACCGCGGGATCGCGCTGAGCCGTCGCGCGGTGGAGCTGGCCGAGCAGCGCAACGACCCCGTGCTGAGCTCGTCGATCAAGCGGCGCTACGCGATGCGCCTGCTCGAGCTCAGCGGCCGCGAGCACGAGGCGCTCGATGTCGCGATCGGTGCGCGCACCCTCATCGAGGGCACCGACAACACGGCCTCCCACGCCTGGGCCTGCGCGATCGTGGCCCGCGCGCTGTGCAGGCTGGAGCGATGGCAGGAGGCCGCCGACGAGGCGCGGTGCGCGCTCGACATCGCCGCCGCCGAGGACGACAAGATGTCGGTCAGTGCTCGGGCCGATGCGCTGATCAGCCTCGCCGTCTGCGAGGAGCGGGCGGGCGAGCCCGGTGAGGCCCGCACCCGCTGGGTCGAGGCCAAGCGGCTGGCGCGGCGCGGCAACAACATCGGCGTCGAGCTGCGGGCCTACTACAACCTCGGCATGTCCTTGCTCGACGAGGGCAGGCTCCCCGAGGCGAGCGAGGTCTTCGGCGACGGCGAGGCGAGAGCCGCCGAGTCCGGCATCACCTGGAGCATCTACGGCCTCGACCTGCGCGTGGCCCACGTGATCGCCCGGTTCATGCGCGGCGACTGGGATGCCTCCGAGGAGGCTGCCGAGCCGGCAGGCGAGTCCGTGTCCGTGGAGGTGGCCAGCCGGCTCACCGCCGCCGGGCTGCTCACCACCGTCGGGCGCGGGCGGCTGGCCGCAGCCTCCAAGCGCGTGGCCGAGCTCGCCGATTCCCACCCCGTCGACGAGCAGGTGATCCTGCTGCTCGGCCAGGCCGCCGCCGAGGTCGCGTTGTGGCAGCACCACTGGGCCGACGCCGCACGGGCGGTCGACGAGTCGATCGCGGGGATCAACGCCGTCTACCCGTTCCAGATCGGCTCCATCATGCTGGCCGCGCTCGGCATCGCGGCGCAGGCGGAGCTCGCCGCGGCCGGCACGGTGGCGCTGGCCACCGCCGCCGCTGCGGGCCGGGCCTACCTCGAGCTCGCCGAGGAGACCGCAGAGCGCGGCGTCCCACGGGCCGGCCGGATCGGCCCCGAGGGCCGGGCCTGGCTGTGCCGCGCTCGCGCCGAGCTCACCCGCATCACCGGACCAAAGCCGGAAATGTGGGGCGAGGTCTGCGCCGCCTTCGGCTACGAGATCGGCCTGCTGTCCACCGGTGCACCCGAGCAGGCTCCCGAGGTCGTCGGCTACCGGCAGGCCTACGCCCGACTGCGGCGGGCCGAGGCCCTGCTGGTCGAGGGTGGCCTGCACGCCGCCGTGGCCGACGACCTGCGCGCCGCCGCCGCCACGGCCGAGCAGCTGCGCGCGGCCCCGCTGGCGGCCGCGGTGCAGGCCATGGCCGACCGGGCCGGGGTGCGGCTCGACGGCACGGTCGCGCCACGCACCACCGCGGCCGATCCGCTCACCCCGCGCGAGCACTCGGTGCTGGAGAAGGTGGCGGGCGGTCTCACCAACCGCCAGGTCGGCGCCGAGCTGTTCATCAGCGAGAAGACGGTCAGCGTCCACCTGTCCCGGGTGATGGCCAAGCTCGGCGCCAGCAGCCGCACCGAGGCGGTCACCGTCGCGTACGCACGCGGACTGCTGGCCCCGACAGACCACGAGTTGGCGCGCTCAGACCCTTGATGTCGATCTCCCGCTCCCTAGAGTGAGGGTGTGAGCTGGCTCATGCGGGGAAGGGAATCGGCATGACTTCGACGGACACGACCCATGGCGGCACGTGGACCGGGCGACCGAACCTGTCGGACATCGACACGTTCTGGACCGCACCCATCGTCGATCGCGCGGCCGGGTTCGCCGCGCTCCGGGAGCGTGAGCCGGTGCCGTTCTACGCCGAGCCCGAGCTCACCTACCTGCCGCCCGGACCCGGCTACTACGCGCTGACCCGCCTCGACGACCTGACCGAGGCGAGCCGCACCCCCCAGGTGTTCGTCTCCGGGCAGGGCTCCACGTCGGTCGCGGACATGCCGCCGGAGTTCCGTGAGTTCTTCGGCTCGATGATCGAGATGGACGACCCGCGCCACGCCCGGCTGCGGCGCATCGTCTCGCGCGGGTTCACCCCGAAGCGCCTCGGTGACCTGATGGACGACGTGTCGAGCACGGCCGCGACGATCGTCGATGACGTCATCGACGCGGGCGAGTGCGACGCGGTCACCGCGATCTCCGCCCGGCTGCCGCTCAAGATCGTGTGCGACATGATGGGCGTGCCGGAGAGCCAGTACGACTTCGTCTTCGACAAGTCCAACGTGATCCTCGGCGCGTCCGACCCCGAGTACGTGCCCGACGCCGGCAACATCCTCGCCGCGCTACTGGAGGCCGGGCAGGGCCTGTCGGACCTGATGAAGGACCTCGGCAGGCTGCGTGCCGAGAACCCCACCAACGACGTCACCTCCGCACTGGTCAACGCCGAGATCGACGGTGAGCGGCTCACCCCGGAGGAGCTGGCGAGCTTCTTCATCCTGCTGGTGGTGGCGGGCAACGAGACCACGCGCAACGCCATCAGCTGGGGCCTGCACCTGCTCACCGAGAACCCCGAGCAGCGCGCGATCTGGCTCGCCGACATCGACGGTGTCACCCCCACCGCGGTGGAGGAGATCGTCCGCTGGGCGTCACCGGTGATCTTCATGCGGCGCACCCTCGCCGTGGATGCGGTGCTCGGCGAGCGTCCGCTGTCGGCGGGCGACAAGGTCGCGATGTTCTACTGGGCCGCCAACCGCGACCCGAAGCACTTCACCGACCCCGACGCGTTCGACGTGCGTCGCTCGCCCAACCCGCACGTCGGGTTCGGGGGCCCGGGCCCGCACTTCTGCCTCGGCGCCCATCTCGCCCGCCGCGAGATGTCGGTGATGTTCCGGGAGCTGCTCACGCGGGTGCCCGACATCCACGCCACGGCACCACCGCAGCGGCTGCGGTCGATGTTCATCAACGGCGTCAAGCACCTGCCGGTCGCCTTCACCCCGGGCGGGGCCCGGTGACCGGCACGCTCAGCTACCCGGAGCTCCCCGTCGGAGCCGTGCTCGCCGGTGCCGCTCGTCGATTCGGAGAGCGCACCGCGTTGCACTACGTGGGACGTGAGCTGTCGTTCGTCACCCTCCACGCGCGCGCCTGCGCGTTCGCCAACGCGCTGGGGGCAGCCGGTGTCGGGCGTGGCGACGTCGTCGCGATCCACCTGCCCAACTGCCCGCAGTACGCCATCGCCTACTACGGCATCCTGCTGGCCGGGGCCACGTTCTCCCCCACCAACCCGCTGCTCCCGCCCGCCGACCTGGCGGCCCAGCTGGCCGACTGCGCGGCCGTCGCCGCCGTCACCTGGGGGCCCGCGGCGCCCGCGCTGGCCGCCGTCCAGCAGCACACGGCCATCCGGCTGGTGCTGATCACCGACCGCGAGCAGGCCATCGATCCCGGCCACCGGGTGGCGCTCGACGCGGTGGCCGGTGCGCAGGACTTCGAGGCCTTCCACAGCGATGCGCCCACCACCGAACCGGCCGTCGCGATCGACATCCACACCGACCTGGCGCATCTCGCCTACACCGGCGGCACCACCGGCCGCAGCAAGGGCGTGCGCCTGCCGCACCGCAACGTGGTGGTCAACGCGCTGCAGTACGCGTGCTGGGGCTCGGGCGCGGTGCCTGCCGTCGACGGTGCGGGTGGCGTCGTGATCGACCAGGTGGGCAGCGCCGAGGAGTACCCGACACGGCTGGGCACGGGTGTCGCCATCAACCTGACGCCGTGGTTCCACGCGATGGGCACCATCGGGGCGCTGAACATCCCGATGCTCACCGGCACCACCGTGGTGCTGCACGAGCGCTTCGATCCCGGCGCCTACCTCGCCGATGCCGAGAAGTTCGGCATCACGAGCATGGGCGGGGCGCCGCCACTGTTCGGCGCGCTGCTGCAGCACCCGGAGTTCGCCACGCGCGATCTGTCCACGGTGCGCGGGCTCTCCTCGGGCGCGGCCCCGCTGCCGGTCGAGATGATCCAGGCGCTGCAGCGCAGGCTCGGCGACGATGTCGTGATCGCCGAGGGCTACGGCCTCACCGAGGTCACGATGGGCGCCACCACCGGGCCGTCGGGCCGGTCCGGGGTGCGCAAGGTCGGCAGCGTCGGGGTGCCCGTCTACGACACGGAGATCAAGGTGGTGGCTCCGGAGGGCACCGACCTGACACCGCTGCCCACCGGGGAGGCAGGCGAGGTCTGCATCCGCGGCCCGCAGGTGATGCTCGGCTACAAGGACCGGCCGGAGGAGACCGCAGCGGTGCTCGTCGACGGCTGGCTGCGCACCGGCGACGTCGGTGTGATCGACGGCGACGGCTACCTGTCGATCGTCGACCGCAAGAAGGACATGCTGCTCTACAAGGGCTACAACGTGTACCCGCGGGAGCTGGAGGAGCTGCTGCACGCGCAGCCCGGTGTCGTGGGAGCGGCGGTGGTGGGACGTCCTGATCCCGTGGTCGGCGAGCTGCCGGTGGCGTTCGTGGTGGCGCCCGGGCTCGTGGCCGCCGACGGCGATGCGCTGCTCGCCACCGTCAACGAGCTGGTCACGCCCTACAAGCGGCTGCGCGAGCTGCATCTCGTCGACGCCATTCCGGTCTCGGCGGCGGGGAAGGTGCTCAAGCGGGAGCTGCGCGAGCGGCTGACCACGGTGGGAGCGGCGGCGGCCACGGAGTCTTGATCACGCGCTAACGGAGAGCGGCCGGGCGGCGATAACCCGGGCGTACGGACACCGGCACGCGCGCACCGGAACCGGACGCCCAGAGCCGCCAACCGTCTCCGAGATCGGTGGACCGCCATGTCCGTGTCGTGCTTCGCTCCCACCGTCGTCAGCTCGGCCGCCGAACCGCTCACCGTGCCGCTGCGGATCGTCCACGCGCCCCAGCCCGAGGCGCGCGCACGCCGCTCGGGAGCGGGCCGCGCGCTCGACGTGGTGGCCGTGCTCGGCAGGATCGTGACGCTGGCTGCGCTGTTGATCCTGGCGGGTGCGGCGGGCGGGCTGCTCGACGGTGTGTCGGCGAACGAGCCGCCTACGGTCGTGGCCACCATCGGCGGCCACAGCTGAGGTCTGTGGGTCTCCTCAGGCCGCTTCGGCCTGCCCCAGTGGCGCCTTGAGAACGTGGTCGACCAGCCGCATGACGAGCTTGCCGCCACCCAGCCGGTACCCGAACTCCTCCCAGGTGAGCAGCTCCCGGGAGAGCACCTCACCGACAGGACCGGGATAGAGCCTGGTCACCCGGAAAGCGGCGGCGCGTAGCCGCATCTTCTCGTGGTGATCCATCGGTGCAGGAGTCATTCGACCCACCTCCACACGGTGTGCTGCGTTCGGCGCGCTCTCAGCGCTGAGTCGCCACCCGGGGGGCATCCATCGTGAACCTTCCACCAGGGCACCCACCCCTATCGTACCCGAAGAGTGACGAAAATCTCACACTCTGCGCACAGTGCGGTCCGGATAGCGTGCGGTCATGGTCATCACTGATCCCCGTACCCGCGACGTGCTCTGGGCCGGCGCCGAGGACGTGTACGCCGCGATCCTCGAGCACCCGTTCCTGGCCGGCCTCGCCGACGGCACGCTGCCGCGGGAGTCGTTCCGCCACTACATCGTGCAGGACGCGCACTACCTGCGCGGATACGCCAGGGCGCTGGCCGTCTGCGCGGCGAAGGCACCCGACGCCGACGCCACCGTGATGTTCGCCGAGCACGCCGCGGGGGCGATCAACGCCGAGCGCGACATGCACGCCGCGTTGCTGGGCGAGCTCGGCATGACACATGCCGATGCCGAGCGCGAGCCGGTGGCCCCGACGACGCTGGCCTACGTCAGCTACATGCTCGCCGCGGCGCACGGCGGCTCGTTCGCCGAGGCCGTCTCCGCGGTGCTGCCGTGCTACTGGATCTACGCCAGGGTCGGCGAGGAGCTCGTGGCGCGCAGCTCCCCGGACCCGCTCTACGCCCGCTGGATCGCCCTGTACGGCGGTGCGGAGTACCAGGCCGTCGTCGACGCGGTGCTGGACGTGACCGACGCGATCGGCGCCCGCGCATCGGAGGCCGAGCGGGCGCTGATGGAGCGCCACTACCGCACCACGTCGAAGTACGAGTGGATGTTCTGGGACGCCGGCTACCGGCAGGAGCAGTGGCCGGTCTGACGCTTCCGGCCCCGTTGCGGGAAAGTGGCTTTCCTGCAACGTCGTTGCGGGAAAGTGGCTTTCCTGCAATCCGGGGGCGAGGCGTCTGCGCCTACCGCTCGTCGATGCTGTCCGGGATGAGGACGTGCAGCAGGAAGCTGACCACCGACACCACGATGGCACCGAGGAAGGCCGCCCAGAACCCGTTCACCGCGAACGGCAGGCCGATCCCGCCTGCGAGCCAGCCGACGAGCATGAACAGCAGCGCGTTGACGACCAGCCCGACCAGGCCGAGCGTCAGCACGTAGAACGCGCAACCGATCGTCTTGATCAGCGGCTTGAGCACCGCGTTGATCAGGCCGAAGATGAGCGCGACGACGATGAGCGTGCCGATGCGGGCACCCGTCGTACCGGCGGTGTTGTCGATCCCGGGCACGATCAGTGTGGCCACCCACAGGCTGACCGCGACGACCGCGATGCGGACGATGAAAGCGACTGCGCTCGGCATCAGTCCACCAGCGCCTGGTTGACCAGCGTGCGCAGCTGGGACCGGATCGGGTAGGTGCTCGAAGGCATGAGCTGGGTGAAGAACATCGCCGTGATCTCCTCGGCCGGGTCGACGTAGAAGGCGGTGCTCGCGAGACCACCCCACGCGTACTCGCCGTCGTGGGTCAGTGTCTTGCCTGCTGCGGCATCCGTGACCACCGACACGCCGAGACCGAAGCCGACTCCCCGGAACGGGGACTCGGCGAACAGCGGCCTGCCGAAGGTGTCGAGGTCCGCGTTGCCGGGCAGGTGGTTGCGTGTCATGTACGCGACGGTGTGCGGCGACAGCAGGCGCGCGCCATCGAGCGCGCCACCGCGCACGAGCATCTGCGTGAAGCGGTGGTAGTCGGCCGCGGTGGACACGAGGCCACCACCGCCGGACAGGAAGGTGGCCGGTTTGGTGGCGTCGTCGCCGAGCGACCTGTTGCGCAGCAGCCCGCCCGCCGGGTTCGGGACGTAGAGCGTCGCCAGGCGGTCGAGCTGGTCGGGTCGGGCCCCGAAGCCGGTGTCGGTCATGTCGAGCGGGCCCAGGATGTGCTCGGCGAAGAAGTCGTCGAGCGACTGCCCCGACGCCACCTCGACGACGCGGCCGAGCACGTCGGAAGCCACGGAGTAGTTCCACTCCGAGCCCGGCTGGAACAGCAGCGGGATGCTCGCCCAGCCGTCGCACGCGCCGGCCAGGTCCATGCCGCGCGGCACGCCGAACTCGAAGCCCTTCGCCCGGTAGATCTCGTCGACGGCGTGGGCGTGGTGGAAGCCGTAGGTCAGGCCCGCGGTGTGGGTGAGCAGGTGCCAGACGCGCACCGGTTCGGTGGCGGGCACCGTGCCCGGGTTGGCCGCCGAGCCCGAGGTGTAGACGCGCAGGTCGGCGAACGCCGGGATGTAGCGCGAGACAGGATCGGTGAGCTCGAGCGCACCCCGTTCCAGCAGCATCAACGCGGCCACCGAGGTGACCGGCTTGGTCATCGAGTAGATGCGCCACAGCGTGTCGTCGGCGACGGCCCGGCCGGACTCGAGATCGGCCTGCCCGTAGTGGGTCAGGTGGATGACGCGGCCCCGGCGGGCGACGACGACCGTCGTACCCGCGAGCCTGCCGTTGTCGACGTACCTGCGGAAATGGGTGTCGATCCGGGCCAACCGGTCGGCGTCGACGCCGACCTCCGCAGGCTCGGTGTCGATCTTCAGCTGTGCCACCCGGCCGACCCTACCCGCGAGTTGGGTCACACCGGGAGTGCCGCCAGAATCACGGGGCGACCGGAGGTGACCATGAGCGACCGCTCGAGATCGTGGTGGGGCTGGGGCGACGCCGCGAAGGCCGTGCCCGACACCACCTGCGGGCAGCTGGCCGCCGCACTGCCCGGCTGCGCCACCACCCCGGTGCCGGTGCCGGACGTGGCGACGCTGCCGCTGCGGGCGCCGCGGATCGAGCCGCCCGCGGCACTGGCCTGCCGGTTCTCCACCGACCCGTACGACCGCGCCGGACACACCTACGGCAAGTCCTTCCGCGACGTCGTCCGGGCGCTGGCGGGCGAGGTGGCCGCGGCACCGGATCTCGTGGCGTTCCCGGACACCGAGGCCGACGTCGTCGCGATCCTGGACTGGGCAGGCGCGGCGGGGATCGCCGTGCTGCCCTACGGCGGCGGCAGCTCGGTGGTCGGCGGCACCGAGTACCGCGGAGGCGACCACGCCGGGGTCGTCTCGCTCGACCTGACGGCGCTGGACCGCGTGCGCGAGATCGACGCCACCAGCCGGGCCGTGCGGGTGCAGGGCGGCGCGCTGGGTCCGGTGCTGGAGGACCAGCTGCGGCCGCACGGGCTGACGCTGCGCCACTTCCCGCAGAGCTTCGAGTTCTCGACGGTCGGCGGCTGGCTCGCCACCCGGTCCGGCGGCCACTACGCGATGGGTCGCACCCACATCGACGATGCCGTCGAGTCGATGCGGATGGTGACACCGGTCGGCATCGCGGAGTCGTGGCGGCTGCCGGGATCGGGTGCGGGCCCGTCGCCGGACCGGCTGTTCCTCGGTTCGGAGGGCACGCTCGGGGTGATCACCGAGGCCTGGCTGCGCGTGCAGGACCGGCCGGAGCACCGGGCGTCGGACGCGGTGCTGTTCTCCTCGTTCGACGACGCGTTGGCCGCGGTGCGGGAGATCGCGCAGTCCGGCCCGCTGCTGGCGAACTGCCGCCTGCTCGACGGCGGCGAGGCCCGGTTCAGCGGCGCGGGCGACGGGACGCACGCGGTGCTGGTGCTGGGCGCCGAATCCGCAGCCGCGCCCGTCGATGCGGAGCTCGCCGCGGCCGTCGAAATCGCCCGCGGTCACGGCGGCTCGCCGCAGGGCGCCCGCTCCGGCGGGGGTGCGGTCGGGGCGTGGCGATCGGCGTTCCTGCAGGCGCCCTACCTGCGTGACGCGCTCGCGCGCTGCGGCGCCGTCATCGAGACGTTCGAGACGGCCTGCACCTGGGACATCGCCCCGGCACTGATCGACGCGGTGCGGACGGAGGTCGGCGCGGCGGTGGCCGAGGTCTGCGGGACTCCCGGCATCGTCAACTGCCGCATCACCCACGTCTACCCCGACGGGCTCGCGCCGTACTTCACGGTGGCCGCCGCGGGCCGGATCGGTGCGCAGCTCGCCCAGTGGGACGAGATCAAGGCCGCCGCGATGGCGGTGCTCACCCGCCACCGGGCCACCGTCACGCACCACCACGCGGTGGGTCGCGACCACCGGCCCGGCTATGACCGGCAGCGTCCCGAGGTCTTCGCCGTGGCCCTGCGCGCGACGAAGGCGGCGCTGGACCCCCAGGGCATCCTCAATCCCGGCGTGCTGATCGACTGACCCCCATGGAGACGAGGCCAGATTTCAGCGCCGTCGTCGTGGCGATCCCCGAGGCCGACCCGCTGGTGGGACCGCTGCGCGCCGAGCTCGACCCGGCCGCCGGTTGGGGCGTGCCCGCCCACGTCAGCGTGCTGGTGCCGTTCGTACCGCCCGCCGACCTCGACGCCGAGGTGCTGGCCGCGCTGGGTGCGGTGGTGGCGGGCGTGCCGGCCTTCACCGCGACGTTCGCCGAGATCGCCTGGGTCGGCGAGACCGTCGTCTGGCTGGCACCGCGGCCCGAGGAGCCGTTCATCGCGCTGACGAGGGCCGTGCAGGACCGGTTCGGGCTCGCCGCCTACGAGGGCCGGTACGGCGACGAGCCGGTGCCGCACCTGACGATCGGCATGGACGAGCCGCTGCCGCGGCTGGAGGCGGCCGCAGCCCAGGTGGCGGCCGGACTGCCGCTGCGGGCGGAGATCCACTCCGTCCGGGTGATCACGGGGCGCCGAGCGGCTGACTCCTGGTCGACGGTGGCCGAGCTCGCGCTGGGCCCGCGGTGCGAAGGGTGATGATGGACCGATGACAGTGCCGGTGGTCCCCGTACAGCTCCCGGGCGACGACGAGGTGTTGCGCGCGCTCGTCCATCGCCGCGAAGCCGGTCACCGCGACGACGGCAACCGCATCGCGCTCGTGGTCAGCGGTGGTGGCATGCGCGGTGCGTACGCGGGCGGGATGGCGCACGCGCTGGAGGACGCCGGGCTCAGCAGCTGGTTCGACGTCGTCTACGGCAGCTCGGCGGGCGCGTTCGTCGGGGGCGCGCTGGTGGTGGGTGAGGGCCGCGGGTCGTCGCACATCTTCTTCGAGGACATGGCCAGCCGGGCGTTCATCGACCCGCGCCGGCTCGGCACGCGCCAGCCGATGGTGTCGCTCGACTACCTGATCGACGACGTGATGGCCAGCTCCAAGCCCATGCCGTGGGAGCGCCTGCGGGACTCGCCGGTGCGGTTGCGGGTGGTCGCCACCGCCGCCGACGACCTGACCCCGCACGTGCTGGAGCCCGAGACCGTCGACGAGTGGAAGCGCGCCTTCCGCGCCACGGCGTCGATCCCGCTGCTGGCCGGGCGGCCCGTTGAGCTGCACGGGCGGCTGTGGATCGACGGGTCGGTCTCGGAGCCGCTGCCGGTCCCGCGGGCGGTGAGCGACGGCGCCACCCACGTCCTCGCACTGCTCAACCGCACGGTCGGGGAGCTGAGCAAGGCCGACCCCGATGCACCCCCGGCCCGCTGGGCCGGTGCGATGAACCGGCTCGCGCCCGGTCTCGGCCTCATCGCGCAGGAGGGGCGGCGGTTGGGGCCGGTGCTCGCGGTCCTGGAGCGCGCCCGCACCCGCGCCGAGGACGGCGCGTACGTGCTGGCGCTGGCCCCGGGCCGGAGCATGGGGGTGCGGGGGCTGACCGTCGATGTCGCCAGGGTCGAGCAGGCGGCGCGGGTGGGCTACGCCACGGTCCAGATCGCGTTGCGGCGGATCGAGCGGGTGGCCTGAGCGATTTCCGGACCCGATATGCGGCAGGGTGTGCGTCATGGACGCCGATGTGATCGTCGTGGGTGGCGGGCTCGCCGGGCTGGTGGCCACCGCCGAGCTGGCCGATGCCGGCAAGCGGGTGCTGCTGCTCGACCAGGAGCCCGAGGCCAACCTCGGCGGCCAGGCGTTCTGGTCGTTCGGCGGGCTGTTCCTCGTCGACTCCCCCGAGCAGCGCCGGATGGGCATCCGCGACTCCCCCGATCTCGCGATGCAGGACTGGCTGGGCAGCGCCAAGTTCGACCGCGGCGTCGACGACCCGAAGGGCGAGGACTACTGGGCCCGCCAGTGGGTCACCGCCTACCTCGACTTCGCCGCGGGCGAGAAGCGGCCGTGGCTGCACGCGATGGGCGTGCGCTGGTTCCCCATCGTCGGCTGGGCCGAGCGCGGCGGCGGGCTCGCCGACGGGCACGGCAACTCGGTGCCCCGCTTCCACGTCACCTGGGGTACCGGCCCCGCGCTCGTCGAGCCGTTCGAGCGGCGCGTGCGTGCGGCCGTCGCGAAGGGGCTGGTCGAGTTCCGCTTCCGGCACCGGGTGGACGGTCTGACCGTCACCGACGGCATCGTCGACGGTGTCCGGGGCGCGGTGCTCGAGCCGAGCTCCGCGGCCCGGGGCACGGCGAGCTCGCGCGTCGAGACCGGCGAGTTCGAGCTGCACGCCGGCGCCGTGATCGTCACGTCCGGCGGGATCGGCGCCAACCACGACCTGGTGCGCGCGAACTGGCCGGCCCGGTTGGGCAAGGCGCCGAAGGAGATGATCACCGGTGTCCCGGCGCACGTCGACGGCCGGATGCTCGCCATCACCGAGGACGCGGGTGGCCGCATCGTCAACCGCGACCGGATGTGGCACTACACCGAGGGCATCCGCAACTGGGACCCCATCTGGCACCAGCACGGCATCCGGATCCTGCCGGGACCCTCCTCGATGTGGTTCGACGCCACCGGCAAGCGCTTCGGGGCGCCCAACTTCCCCGGCTTCGACACGCTCTCCACGCTGGAGGCGATCACGGCCACGGGCTACGACCACTCCTGGTTCGTGCTCACGCAGAAGATCATCGAGAAGGAGTTCGCGCTGTCGGGCTCCGAGCAGAACCCGGATCTCACCGGCAAGGACGTCAAGCTGACGCTGAGCCGGATCCGTCCGGGTGCACCCGGTCCGGTGGAGGCGTTCAAGCGCAACGGCGTGGACTTCGTCGTTGCCGACACACTCGACGAGCTCGTGGCCGGGATGAACCGGATCGTGCCCGACCCGCAGCTCGACGCGGCCGACCTGCGCCGCCAGATCACAGCCCGCGATCGCGAGATCGACAACTCGTTCACCAAGGACCTGCAGGTCACCGCGATCCGCGGGGCGCGCAACTACCGCGGCGACAAGCTCTCGCGCACCGCCACCCCGCACAAGATCCTCGATCCCGCCAACGGGCCGCTCATCGCGGTGCGGCTCAACATCCTCACCCGCAAGACGCTCGGCGGGCTGCAGACCGACCTCACCGGCCGCGTGCTGGGCGCCGACGCCACCCCGATCCCGGGGCTCTACGCCGCGGGTGAGGTGGCCGGTTTCGGTGGGGGCGGGGTCCACGGCTACCGGGCGCTGGAGGGCACGTTCCTCGGCGGCTGCCTGTTCTCCGGACGTCAGGCGGGACGGGCCGCCGCGATCGCGACGTCGTGACGTCGATCGCGGCGGCCCGCCCACCCCACCGACCCACCCCCCAGCGAGTCAGTGACCCGGCGCTGCCCCCTGCGCGCCGACCACGGCCTGCGTCGACGACGTCGACGCGAGCAGCGTGCCGTTGGACCACTCGCGGGAGCCGCTGAACCGGCCGGTGCTCGGGTCGATCACGATCTCCATCCGGTTGCTGCCACGGGTGAGGCCGTAGGCGGTGCCGGTCTGCCCGTCGAGCGTCGCGTGGGCATCGGTGATCGCGATGCCGTCGATGTGCCCGAGCGCCCGGTAGAGCGCGGCGCGCAGGTCCGCGGTCATCAGCGGGCTCCCGACGGCGCGTGTCGTCCAGACGAGGATCGCGGTGTCGGGGTCGCTGCCCCGCCGGTCGATGTCGCGGTCGAGCACGTCGTGGAGGTCCTGCCCGTTGCGCGGGAGCCCGGCGAGGAACTCCGGGGTGAGCACGCCCTGCCACCCGCTCGATCCGACACAGGGCCGGCGCGCGGGGCGTTCCAGCGTCGCGGTGAAGTCGCCGCACCTGGCCCGCATCTCACCGCCGGGCCCACGGAGGTCGACGTCGATGCCGTCGGCAGCGGCCTCGGCTGCGGTGCCCTCGATCCAGCGCGGCTCGCCGGCAGTCGACCGGCGACTGAGCCATTCCTGCTGGTAGTCGGCCGGTGTCCAGACCTCGAGGAGTGATTCGACGGTCCAGGTGTAGGTGCGCCCGCTCCGGCCGGGCCGCTCCATCAGCTGCGTCGTGTACCGGGCGGTGTAGCGGAACTGTCCGGGTTGCAGCGCCGGATCGCTGGTCGTGATCTTGCTGGCCACGGTGTAGAGCCCTTCTGCAGCGGCGCTCGCCGGCGCCTCGTCCCCCGGAGCGGAACCGTCTGGGCCAGTAGCAATCCGGTGACGACCGCGACGACCGCCGCTGCGGCGCCGACCCCAGCGCCTGCGGTGCGACCGGCGCGGCAGCGCCACGACGGCGGCCTGCTCGGCCGGATCCGCGAACTCCGCCGCCGCCGCGGCCATCAGGCGCTCCCTCGCGGCGGAGAGCACGCGCTCGTCGATGGATCCGCCCGCGTGCAGGTTGTGCAGCGCCCGGTCGAGTGCCGGCGCGGTGTTCGACTCCTCAGGCATGACGCTGTCCCTCCTGCCGGCCCAGTACCTCGTCACCGATCCGGCGTCGATGGCCGACACGACGGCATCGTCGTGCCCCGCGACGGCCAACCTGGTCGCACCGGACGCCCGCGCCGAGAGCTTCAGCAGCCGGATCTCCTCGTCGCGGTGCTGCAGGACGAGGTTGGTGGCGATGCCGAAGAGCCGGGCGCGCACGACCGACCTGGTCGGGTCGTAGGTGTGGCGCCTGCGCAGCGCAACCACGAGCCCTGCATCCGCGGGGCTCACGCGATCGGGTCCCGCCGCAGGCGGAAGGACACGATCATGAACACGTACTACGTCACCACCGCCATCCCCTACGTCAACGCCGCCCCCCATCTGGGCCATGCGCTCGAACTCGTGCAGGCCGACGTGCTCGCCCGGCACCGTCGGCTGCGCGGGCAGCCCGTCCGGTTCCTCACCGGCACCGATGACAACGCCATCAAGAACGTCACGGCGGCGCAGGCCGCAGGCGTGGGAGTCGCGGAGTTCGTGCGTGCGGGCGGTGACCGCTTCACCGCGCTGGCCGGTCCGCTGTCGCTGTCGTGCGACGACGTGATCCGCACGGGCAGCGATCCCCGCCACCGGCCGGGCGTCGAGGCGCTCTGGCGACGCAGCTCCGCCGCGGGCGACCTCTACCGCCACCGCTACGAGGGCCGCTACTGCGCGGGCTGCGAGCGGTTCACCGAACCGGAGGAGCGCCTCTGCGCCGAGCACGGCATCGAGCCGGAGCCGGTGGCGGAGGAGAACTGGTTCTTCCGGCTCTCGCGCTACGCGGGGCTCGTCGAGGACGCGATCCGGTCCGGGCGGATCGCGATCCAGCCCGCGAGCAGGCGCAACGAGGTGCTGGGGTTCCTGCGCGGTGGCGTCGCCGACATCAGTGTCTCGCGGCCGGCGGCCCGGGCGGGCGGCCGGGGCATTCCGGTGCCCGATGATCTCGACCAGGTCGTCTACGTGTGGTGGGACGCGCTCGCCAACTACGTGACCGCGCTGGGATACGGGGGCACCGACGCCGCGCTGCGACGGTGGTGGGCCGACCCCGGCGAGCGGGTGCACGTGATCGGCAAGGGCATCCTCCGGTTCCACGCCGTGATCTGGCCCGCGCTGCTCGCCCCGGCCGGGCTGCCGCTGCCCACGACCGTGCTCGTGCACCCCTACCTGGACATCGACGGCGCGAAGATCTCGAAGAGCTCCGGCCCGACGGTGGATCCGGTCGCGCTCGTGGACCGGTTCGGCGTCGACGCGCTGCGGTGGTGGCTCGTGTGCGAGGTCGGGCTCGACGCCGACACCGACTTCACGATCGAGCGGCTGGTCGGCGTGCTGGCACTCGAGTGCGGCCCGTCCGTGCCGGACGGTGCCGCCCGGCTCCAGGCCGCGCTCGGCACCGGAGCGAGGGTCGGGCCTGCGCAACCCTCCTTCCGCCGGCTCGAGGCGTGAGCGCCCTGGATTTGCCGTTCCGGCAATTCATGTTGCCATCGAAACGGGAGGGCGGGCATGGTCGGAACATGAGCACTTCCACCGAGCACAGCGGGCAGGGCCACGGGCACGGGCACGGGCACGGCCATGGCCACGACCACTTCGAGCAGGGCTACGACTGGGCCGAGCAGGCCGATCGGCTCGAGACCGAGGGCGAGCTCCGGATCGGGGAGGTCGAGGGCGCGGCGGACTGGATCGCCGGGATGCTCGGCGAGCACCCGGTGCGCCGGGTCGTCGACATCGGCAGCGGCCCCGGTGTCGCCATCGGCGTGTTCGCGGCCCGGTTCGGCGACGCCACCCTCGAGGCCGTCGACGGGTCGGCCGGGCTCCTCGAACGGGCAGCGGCGCGAGCGCGACGGCTCGGGTTCGGCGACCGCCTCACCACGAGCGTCCGGGACCTGCCCGGTGGGCTCGACACGCTCGCACCCACCGACGTCCTGTGGTCCAGCCGCGTCGTGCACCACCTGGGCGACCAGGCAGGCGCCCTGCGCCGGATGGCGGCGGCACTGCGTCCCGGAGGGGTGCTCGCGATCGCCGAGGGCGGCCTGTCGGCGCGCACGCTGCCGCGCGACATCGGGATGGGCACGCCCGGGCTGGAGGTGCGGCTGGAGGCCGCCGCCCAGGACTGGTTCGCCGAGATGCGCGCCGTCACACCCGACGCGACCGCCACCGTCGAGGACTGGCCGGGGATGCTCGCCGGCGCCGGGCTCACACCCTGCGGCACGCGCTCGTTCCTCGTCGACCACCCGGCGCCGCTGGACGACGCGGCCCGCGCCGTGGTCCTCGAGATCTGGCGCGGGATCGGCGAGCGGGCAGCCCCGCTGCTCGGCGACAGCGACCGCGCGACGATCGACCGGTTGCTGGACCCGGCCGACCCGCTGGGCCTGCACCAGCGCCAGGACCTGTTCATGCTCTCGGCCACCACGGTTTTCGCTGGACGGGCGCGCTAACCTGGCCGTGGCGGCGCTGACGGGAGTGACGATCCCCGAGCCGCCCGGGCCGGTCCACCGTCATCCGGACCACAACGAGGCCGGCCGCTCGGTCGGCGAAGGTGTGGTGGCACCGCGAGCTCCCGATCGCCCACACCTCCCGGGGTTCATTCCGAGGAGGTGCCGAGATGCTGCAACCATCACCAGAACAAGCTCGAACGCTGACCGCGGCGCTGCCCGACCATGTCGGGCAGCGCGCCACGATCTCCGGCTGGATCCACCGCAGGCGGCGGCTGGCCACCGTGTCGTTCCTGATCATCCGGGACCGGGCGGGGCTGGCCCAGGTCGTCGTCGGCCCGTCCGACGAGGCTGCACTGGCCCAGCTCGACACGCTCAGCGAGGAGACGGTGGTGTCCGTCGAGGGCACCGTGGTCGCCAACGCGAAGGCACCCGCAGGCGTCGAGCTGACCAGCCCGTCGATCGTCGTGATCGGCGCGCAGGCCGAGACGCCGCCCATCGAGCTGTGGCGCCCCGGGCTCGCTCCGGGGCTACCGGCGCTGCTCGACAACGCCGCCATCACGTGGCGGCATGCGGCGCAGGCCGCGATCTGGCGGCTGGCGTCGGCATCGTTGCGCGGGTTCCGTCGCGCGCTCGACGCGGACGGTTTCACCGAGATCCAGACCCCGAAGCTCGTGGGCGGATCCACGGAGTCCGGGGCCACCGTGTTCGAGGTGGACTACTTCGGACGGCCCGCCTACCTCGCGCAGTCCCCGCAGTTCTACAAGCAGATGATGGTCGGCGTCTTCGAGCGCGTCTACGAGACGGGTCCGGTGTTCCGCGCCGAGCCGCACGACACGGCGCGCCACCTCGCCGAGTACGTCTCGCTCGATGCCGAGCTCGGCTTCATCACCGACCATCGCGACGTCCTCGCGACGCTGCGCAGCGCCGTCGCCGGGATGGTCGAGGGCATCCGCACCGACGCGCCGGACGCGGTGGCACTGGCGGGCGCCCGGCTGCCCGAGGTGCCCGAGGAGATCCCGGTGATCCACTTCCGCGACGCGCTGCAGCTCGTGGGCGCCGACCCCGACGAGCCCGACCTCGCCCCGGAGCACGAGCGCCGGATCGGCCGGTGGGCGCTGGAGCAACACGGGTCCGACTTCGTCGCGGTGGAGGGCTATCCCGCCCCCAAGCGGCCGTTCTACACGCACCCGGACCCGGCCGACCCGCGCTGGACCAACTCGTTCGACCTGCTGTTCCGTGGACTCGAACTGGTCACCGGCGGGCAGCGGCTGCACGTCTACGCCGACTACGAGCGGGCGCTGGTCGCGCGTGGCGAGTCGACGGCCGACCACGCCGGCTACCTGCAGGCGTTCCGGCACGGGATGCCGCCGCACGGCGGCTTCGCCATCGGGCTGGAGCGCTGGACCGCACGGCTCGTGGAGGCCGACAACATCCGGCGCACCACGCTGTTCCCGCGCGACCTGCACCGGCTGGCGCCGTAGCCCGCCCCCTCCCACACGTCAGGAGGGCGTCCCTCCTGACGTTGCAGGGCGGGGCTGAGCTGGCGGCTCCGAACTACCCCACCGTCGCGTTGAAGAAGATCGCGTCCTTGAAGCCCTGCTTCACCGCGATCTGGAACGGGCCCTTGCCGCCGGGCGGCACCTTGAACGCCTGGGTGACGGTGATCGACTGCCCCGGTGCGACGTCCTGGGTCGGGAAGAGGTCGGCGCCGACGACCCGGTCGGCGGGAGCGTTGTTGAACGTGGCGTTCGCACTGAACAGCGCCATGCTGATCGGCGCCTTCGTGCCGTTGGTGACCGTGAACGTGACGGCGAGCGCCGCCTCACCCTTGGCCAGCTCGAATGAGTTCTTCGGCGTGTAGTTGGTGGGCGCAGCGGCCGAGATCGCGAGGCCGTCGCCGTAGGTGAAGGCGTTGCCGAACGCTGCCGTCCCGCCCTTGGTGTCGGACGAGATCTTGCTCGCCGCCGAACCCACCACCGCCGTGCAGGCGGCGAACCCGAGTATCGGCACGAGCACCACGACCAGCACCACCCACGGCCACACCCGGCGCCGGCGCGGCGGAGGCGGCGGCGCGTACCCGTAGCCGGGCTGGGGCGCGTGAGCGGACGGGGGCGCGTAGGCGGGCTGCGCCGCGTATCCGGGCTGCGATGCGTATCCCGGCTGCGGTGCATACCCGGGCTGGGGCGGGTAGCCGTACCCGGGCTGAGGTACCTGGTCGGGGTGTCGGGGAGCGGTCATTGTCGTCCGTCCTTCGCGCTGGAGCGTCGATGACTGATCGAGATGGCGACCGGCAGCGTTACCGAGCGTCGCTGATCGACCACATGGAGCAAAGAGCTTCGGCATGTGGCCCATACCGGGGGCGATCCGGCGAGAAGCACGACGGCGGGCCCTCCACGCGCAGCCCTACCGACGTCCTGGGCCGGGTTCCAGCCACGGCCAGATCCGCGGCGCCACCACCAGCAGCGCAACGGCGAGGACCGTGATCACCGCCTGACCCACGCGCTCCGGAGTGCCGCCGATCCCGAGCAGGTACGTGGCCAAGGCGTTGGCCAGCGCACCGGTGACGAGCACCGCGCAGCCCAGCAGCAGCCCGGACCGGCGGCGCAGCAGCAGCAGGATCGCCGCTGCCGCGTCGAACACGGTGAGCGACAGGAAGTAGGTGGCGAGCCAGACCGGCGCGGCCGGGTAGGCGTCGATCCCGCGCGTGACGATGTCGACGACGTGGACGACCGTGCCGTAGGCGAACACCGCCGCCGCAGCGAGCACCACGGCACGGATCCGGGGCGGTACTCCCGCCCACCGCACGTCCGGCACGTTCCGACTCTGCCACGTCCGACCCCGGCCCCACACCTGCCGATCGTGGGCTGCTTCAGCTCCCCGCGAAGGCGCGCACCTCGGCGGCGAGGGCCTCGTCGTCGACCTGGTGGGTCTGCCCGGGCAGTACCCGATGGCGCGCGCCCGGGATCCGCGCGGCCACCACGGTTGCGGTGGCCTGGATCCAGGGCCACCCCGCGCCACCCGCGAGCACCAGCGCGTCGGCACGGCGATCGCGCCGAGGCGTTCCGGAACGCCCTCGTCGCCGACCACCGCCAGGTCGAACAGCAGGGTGGGGGCGAGCTGCAGCATGTGCGGCCAACCCGGGCCCGACTGCATCTGCGCCAGCACCTCCGGCGGCAGTTCGGAGCCACCGCCGAGGAACAGCGCCGCCGCGTCGCCCGGCCGATCCGCGGCGAGCAGCTCCGCGATCCGCGGGGCGAACGTCGGATCGGCGTCCGCAGGGTCGGCGCTGTACGGCGGCTCGTAGGCCACCAGCCGGGTGATCGGGAGTCCGCGGGCGGCACCCTGCAGCGCGAGCGCGGCACCCGAGGAATGCCCGACGACCACCGCCGAGCCGCCTGCCGCCGCGATGACCGCGGCGAGGTCCTCGACCTCCCGTTCCACGGCCTTCTCGACGACGCCCGCGGCGGCGTCCCCGCTGTCACCGCGGCCCCGGCGGTCGTAGGTGTGGACCGTGAAGTCCGACGCCAGTACGGCAGCCAGCGAGGCGAAGGACGCGCGATCGCAGAATGCGCCGACGACGATCACCAGTGCCGGACCGCTGCCCGATCGATCGACGGCGAGCGGGGTGCCGTCGGCGGACTGAACTGCCTCCATGTCCGTGCAGACCGGCGGGCCGCCCGGAACTCATCGGACCGCACCGGATCGGAGCAGCAGCTCGGTCCGCGACGACCGCGCGGACCATCGCCTCGGCGAGGAACCGCCCGTAACGCTGCACGGTCCAGCCCCGCTCCAGCACGAGCAGCTCGTAGATCTCGGCGCTGGGGTAGGTCCACAGCAGGTCGCGGACCTCGTCGGCGGTGAGCTCCGGACGCACCTGGCCGGTGGCCATCAGGTCGGCCGCGAACATGGTCATCCCGGTCAGCATCTCCTGGCGCATCTGCGCCCACACCTGCGCGCCCGCCCCGTCGACAGCGGCCGCGGAGCGGGCCACGAGCTGCAGCGGCACATGCCGCTCGGAGCCCGCCGCGAGGTGCTCCGCGTACCGGACGAGCTTCCTGGCCGCGTCCGGTTCGGCCTGGATGGCGCCGATGAGGTCGCGCTCTGCCATCGGCGTGGCCTCGTCGCCGCAACCCGGTTGATCGCCCCGCGGTTGTCGAGCCGGGCCCGCGACGGCGAACGGCTCCGGACCCTGCCCGCCGACCTGGTCGCGGAGGCCCGGGCAGCGGGGCTGTTCGGGCTGGCGACGCCCCGGTCGCTCGGCGGGTCCGAGCTGGCGCCGATCGCGCTGGTGGAGGTCGTCGAGGAGCACTGCCGCGCCGACGGATCCGCGGGCTGGACGATCCTGATCGGCAACTCGACGGCGTTCCTGGCCTGGCTCGACCCGGCGGTCGCCCGCGACATCCTCCACGAGACGTCCGACCCCGTCGGCGCCTCGTCCTTCGCGCCCGCGTGACGGCTACTGCCCGACGGCACGGGCGGTCACCGGATGTCGGGACAGTGGGGGTTCTGCAGCGGATCTGGTCACGCCGACCTGTTCGTCAACGGCGCCTTCATCATGGACGGCGACGCCCCGCACATGATCCCCGGACGCGGGCCCGGACTGGCGCTTCGCCGTCCTGCCCGCGCCCGCGCTGACGGTCCTCGACAACTGGGACGCCGCCGCGTTGCGCGGCACCGGGAGCCACGACGTCGTCGCCTCGGCCGTCGCCGGGCCCGCCGAACACGTCATGTCGCCGCTGTTCGAGCCGGCCCGCCACGACGGCCCCCTGTGGCGCTTCCCCTTCTTCACACTCGTCGGAACCACGCTCGCCGGGTTCCCGCTCGGCGTCGCCCGCCGGGCACTCGACGAGCTCGCGCAGTTCGCTCGACGAGGATCCGGCCGTCGAGCCCCACCGCGATCGCCCACGACGGCGACCTGCAGGTCGCGCTCGCCCGCTCCGAGGGCGGCCTGCAGTCCGCGCGGTCCTTCGTGATCGACACACTCGGCGCGCTGTGGGACACCGCCCGGGCCGGCGACGTGCCCGGCGACGCGCAGCGGGTCCGCTTCCTGCTGGCCACCCAGCAGGCCATGCCGGCCGCGATCGAGGCCGTCGACACGGCGTACGGCTTCGGCGGCGCCGCTGCGCTGCACGCCGACCACCCGTTGCAGCGGTGCTTCCGCGACATCCACGCCGCGGCGCAACACATCTACTTCTCCCCGGCATCGGCCAAGCGCTACGCGATGTCTCGGCTGCGGATCGACCAGCCGGGCCACTGGTTCTGACCACCGGCAACACGAATGGAGCATCCGTGGCCGGGTGCGGCGCTACCGCACCGCGGCGCAGGAGCGGACCCCGAAGGCGAGCACGGCGATCTCGACGTCGACGAAACCCGTGGCCGCCAACCGTTCGCCCGGCGTCAGTGGGTCGACGGGCACCAGGATGTCGCCCGCGTGCAGGCGCCGCAGGCCAGGGCTGTCGAGGCTGTCGGTGCCCCGCAGCCGACCACCGGGTCGCAGCACGCGCGCGAACTCCGCGAACGCCCTGTCCTGCGCTGCCGCGTCGGGCAGGTGGTGCAGCACCATCATCGCCGGCACCGCGCTGAGCGCGTCGTCGCCATAGGGCAGCGCCGTCGGGTCGACGTCGGCTGCGTCGAGACGTCGAGCGCGATGTAGGCGCTGCGACGCACCGCCGGGATCCGCGGAGAGATCGGCGATGGAGCAGGTGGTGTAGATGGATCCATCGGCGACAACGGGGCCGGACGTGAACGTCCTGCCAGCGAGTGCGGGGTGGGCAGCGCGGGCGCTATCGACGCGTCCTTGGGGACCGCCACGGGCAGCGTCCCGCGGCCGAGCACGGTGGCAGCGTCCGGGCCGAAGCCCAGTGCGAGCACGCGTACCGGCGGGGCCGGGACGTCGGTCGGGCCGAACTTCCCCGTCACCTGCACCGGGAACCCGGCAGCCGCGCCGATCCCGTCCCCGTCCATCGAGTCAGGTGAGCCTAACTTGATGTCGTCGGCCTGCCGACGGCGTAGCGCTCCACCAACTCGCGCCCCAGGCGGGCCAGCTCGGCACGCACGGCCGCCGACCACGGGTCTCCCTCGTCCTCGACCTCCAGGAGCGCACCCCACCCGGCGAGGGGTTGCGCGATCATCAACGGGGTCGGTGCCGAGAGCCGCAGCCGCGCCCTCCCGTCAGCCTCCACGCCGTCGGGTACGCAGTGGCGGCCGTACTGACCCTGCAGGATCGGGGCCAGCCGCGCCTCGATCAGGACCGGCACCGTCACGCGCAGCTGACGCTGCTCGACCTCGTCGACCACCCGGTCCCACGCTGTCGGCAGCGCGAAGCCGGCCGGTCTCTCGGCGACGAGATCGGTGGTCTCGACCGTGACGATCCGGTCGACCCGGAACGTCCGCTGCCCGTTTCGCGTGCCCGCGAGCAGGTACCAGATCTCGTCCTTGTCGACGAGTCCGAGCGGGTCGACGAGCCGCTCGGACTGCTCGCGCCCTCGCCCGCCGTAGACCATCCGGACCTTGCGGCGCCGGACGACGGCCTCCTGCAGCGTCTCGATCAGCGCCGACCGTTCCCGACCCCGCCCACCCCAGCGCGTGGGATCGATCACGACGGCCGCCGCGGCCGCCTCGGCGTCGGCCCGGAACGTGTCGGGCAGCGCCCGCACGAGCTTGCGCAGCGCGGCCTTCGCCTCCGGGGCGACGGCTGCGGCGGGCCCGACCAGCAGGAACAGCGCCTGCGCCTCGGCCGCGGTGAGACCGCTGAGATCGGTGCGCGCACCCCCGAGCAGCGACCAGCCACCCCCGCGGCCCGGCTGCGGATACACGGGGATGCCGGCGGTCGAGAGCGCCTCGAGATCGCGCCGGGCCGTGGCCACCGACACCTCGAGCTCCTCGGCGAGCTCGGCCGCCGTGACGCGCCCCCCGCGCCTGCATCACGAGGAGGGTGGCCACCAGCCGGTCTGCACGCACGTCCCCATCCTCGACCCTGAAGTGCTCATGGTGTGAGCACTTCAGTGCACGGACCGCCACCTTCCTGCCATTCCGAGTCACCCCCGCGGCTCGGAGTTACTAGCGCTTGACGACGTAGCGGACGTGGGTGACCCGATCGTTGCCGCGGACAGAGACCGGCGTCAGATCGACGTGGTCGACGCCCTCGAACAGCCGCTCGCCACGCCCCAGCAGCACCGGGGTGATGTGCAGGCGGATCTCGTCGAGCAGGCCGGCCGCCACGAACTGGTTGACGGTGGCGGCGCCGCCCGCGATCGAGATGTCGGCGCCGCCGGCAGCGGCCCGCGCCTGCTCCAGCGCCTCCTCGATGCCACCGGTCACGAAGTGGAACGTGGTGCCACCCTCCATCACGACCGGCTTGCGCTCGTGGTGGGTCAGCACGAACACCGGGCCGTGGTAGGGCGGCTCGGGGCCCCACCAGCCGGTCCAGTCCAGGTCCCAGTCGCCTCGACCGGGACTGAACATGTTGCGCCCCATGATGAACGCGCCCGCGGCCACGATCTCCGCGATCTCGGCGGCGTTCTCCTCGGGCTCCTGGAACATCCACGCGTGCAGGCTGTCGCCGACGCCGTCGCCGAACGGGGCGTCGGCTCGCTGGTTGAGGCCGGCCGTGTAGCCGTCCACCGAGACCGCCATGTCGGTGAAGACCTTGCCCATCGTCGTCTCCTCTGGTCGTGGGGAGCGAACCGCTCCGCCTCGACCATGGGTCGGAGCGGGCGGGTTGCTCTCGACATCGGGGCCGAAGAACTCTTCGGCGCGCTGTTCACGCCGCGGTGGCGACCGCGGTCCGGGATGGGAACCCGTGCGCACGGGCCCCGACCACCACCGCGAGCGCCGGCACCAGCAGCCCCAGCACCGCCCACGGGAACGAGCCCGGTCCGAGCCCGTCCAGCAGCATCCCGCCGGTCACACCGCCGGCCGCCATGGCGGCGTTCCACAGCGTCACGAGCATCGCCTGGCCGGTGTCCCCGCCCACCGCGCCGACAGCCGTCTGCAGCAGCGTGGGGATCCCGCCGAAGCCGAGCCCCCACACCGCCACCGCGGCGACGACCAGCAACCTGTTGCCGTCGAGCGCGGCGAGCGCGGTGGCGGCCGCGGCGAACAGGACCGCACCGCCGATCATGAGCGGGCGCAGCAGGAGATCGATCCGGGCGCCCACGATGCCGATGCCCGCGACCGAGGCGATCCCGAGTACCAGCAGCACGAGATCGGTGGACGCACCCATCCCGAGCCGCTCGAGGAACGTGGCGATGTAGGTGTAGAGGATCGTGTTGGCGAGAACCACCGCGAACGTGACGACGAGCACCGGTGCGACACCGGGCCGCGCCGCGGTGCGCAGGACCGGGATCCGGCTCCCGCGCAGCGCGCCCGGCAGATCCGGGACGGCGGTGGCGATCCAGGCGAGCAGCACGATCGCGAGCACGCTGATCGCGGCGAACGTCACCTGCCAGCCGAGCACGGCACCGACGAACGTCCCCGCCGGAACGCCCAGCGCCAGCGCGAGCGGGATGCCCGCCATCACGATCGCGATCGCCCGCCCCCGCACCGGCCCGGGCGCCAGGCGCCGCGCGTAGCCCGCCAGCAGCGCCCACACCAGTCCCGCGGCCGTCCCGGCGACGAACCGGGCCACCAGCGTCGCGGGGAAGGAGACGGACACGGCCGTGACGGTGTTGGCGACGGCGAACCCCGCGACCCCGACCAGCAGCAACCTCCTGCGCCGCCACGTCGCCATGGCCGCCGAGAGCGGGATGGCCGCCACCGCGGTGCCGACGGCGTAGATCGTGACCAGCTGACCCGTTGCGGACTCGGTGATCTCGAGGTCGGCGCTCATGGCGGGGAGCACGCCCGCGGGCAGCGCCTCGGTCAACACGGTGATGAAGGCTGCGGTCGCCAGCGGGAGCAGCGCGCGCAGCGGTAGCCGGTTCGTCATGCCCGTATGCTCGAACCATCACATTGATGTGAAGGTCAAATCGTTGCGGGCGTGAGGTGGGGAACATGCGCATCGGCGAGCTCTCCGAACGTACCGGCACACCCCGGCGGCTGCTGCGCTACTACGAGGAGCAGAGCCTGATCGTCGCGAGCCGCAGCGCCAACGGCTACCGCGACTACGACGAGCGCTTCGTCGACCGCGTCCTGCAGTCCGCGGGCTGCTCGACGCCGGGCTGCCCACGCGGATCATCAAGCAGATCCTGCCGTGCCTCGACAAGCCCCGCACCATCCACTTCCGCGACGCGACCCCGGAGATGCTGGCCACGCTCGAACTCGAACGCGACCGCATGTCGGCCCGGGTGGAGTGCCTGACGCGCAACCGGGATGCGATCGCCGAGTACCTCGACGCGGTACGGGCCACCCGCGCGCCGTCGCCGTCCTGACCGGTCCGTGCGCTCGGAACCGTCGGTGCGCAGCCGTAGCTTCGGGGGCATGGACAGCAAGACGACGGAACTGCGGGAAGCGCACGACGTACTGGCCGAGTTCTACGCAGAACGCCTCGCCGGTGCGCTCGACGAGATGCCGGTCGATCGGGCGGTGCTGGGGCTGTTCCGGGAGTGGGTACTGGAAGCGGGCGGCCCGGGTGCCGCTGTCGGTGACATCGGGTGCGGCAGCGGCCGACTGGCGCCGTACCTCGCCGCCGCCGGGCTCGCACCGCACGGCGTCGATCTCTCCCCGGAGATGGTCCGCGTCGCGCGCCGCGACCATCCCGGCATCCCGTTCGACGTCGCCGACCTGCGCGAGCTGCCGTTCGACGATGCCAGCCTCAGCGGGGCGCTGTGCTGGTACTCGCTCATGTACCTCGCGCCGGCCGATCGTCGCAGCGCGTTCGGCGAGCTGGCCCGCGTCGTCGCGCCGGGCGGCTACCTCGCCACGGCCTTCAAGGCGGGCGACGACACGCTCCGACGGGGCGGGCGCACGCTCGATCTGGGCATCGAGTTCGACATCTACTGGTACTCGCCGGAGGAGATGGAGCGTCGATTCACCGAGGCCGGCTTCCGGGCCGTCTACTGGGCGGGGCGCCCGGCCGACCCCACCGAGCCGCAACCGCAGGCCTACCTCGTCGGGCGGCGGCTCTGATCCGATCCGGCCTGTCCGGAACGTGGCGCCCCGTACCCTTCCGGACATGCACTCGGTAGCGCTCGCGGTCACGCACGGCACGCCGCTGTTCGAGCTGGCCTCCGCGTGCGAGGTCTTCGGCTCCGACCGCGAGCTCGCCCAGCCGTGGTACAGCCTCACGATCTGCGGCAACGACTCCGCCGACGTCGGCGGCTGGCTGCGGGCCGACGTGCGCGGCGGCCTCGACGACATCGCCGCCGCCGACACCGTCATCGTCCCGGCCTGCCGCGACGTCGACGAACCGCTGCCGGCCGGGCTCGTCGACGCCGTGCGCGCGGCTCATGACGCCGGCGCCCGGGTGGCGTCGCTGTGCACCGGGGCGTTCGTCCTCGCGGCCGCCGGCCTGCTCGACGGCAGGCGTGCCACCACCCACTGGGCGCACGCCGACGTGCTGGCCGCGCGGTATCCGCTCGTGCAGGTGCAGCCGGACGTCCTCTACGTCGACGAGGGTCGTGTCCTCACCTCGGCAGGCAAGGCCGCTGCGATGGACCTGTGCCTGCACATCGTCCGGATCGATCACGGCGCGTCGGTGGCCAACGCCTTGGCCCGCAACCTGATCGTGCCGCCACATCGTCCCGGCGGGCAGGCCCAGTTCATCCCCGCGGCGGTCTCCCACGGCCGCGACCACGTGCTCGTCGGACTGATGTCCTGGGTGTCGGCGCGGCTGGACCAGAACCTGACCGTGCAGGACCTCGCCCGCCACGCGAACATGAGCTCCCGCAACCTGGCACGCCACTTCAACGCCGTCGCGGGCACCAGCCCGTTGCAGTGGCTGCTGACCCAGCGCGTCGGCCGGGCCCAGGAGCTCCTCGAGAACACCGACGTCAGCGTCGAGCAGATCGCCTCCCGCACCGGCATGGGCACCGCCACCACGTTGCGGCGCCACTTCCACCGGCTGCTCGACACGTCCCCCGACGCCTACCGCCGCACCTTCCGCGACAGCCGCCCAGCTGTCCAGCCGCCAGTCGCCCAGCCGTCCGCGAGGGTGGCGATCTGACCGCGGTAAGGTCATTGGGGTGATAGCTGGAGCGGTGGTGTGGCGCGCGTCGTCCGACTGACGGCCAAGCGTTCCCTCGCACCCTGAGCCGTCTTCGGACGGCTGCGCCCGCTTCGACTCACCCTTTCACGGCACACCCGGCCGGAGAGTGCACGAAGACTCCCAGCACGACACGTTGCTGACCTGGCGCGAACACGGCACCACCGGACATGCCCGCTGGCTCACCGCCGACGGACATCGGCCGCCCCAGCGCGTCGAGATCGCCGGTGACGATCTCTCCGCGGACGCGGCACTCCGATCGGCCGCCGCGGTCACCGGGCTGCTCTGGCGCGGCGACTTCCACCACGCACGCCAGCTCCTGGACGCCATGCACCGCCGCCTGCGGCCCGCAGCCGGGCGTCGGCACCTGTCTGCGGCGGGAGAGTTCCGCCGCATCCGGCAGGACCGGGCCCGCACGTCGCGGCTGCTGGGATCGCTCCTGGTCGAGGTCGGCGCCGGCTACGAGCTCGCGCGTCTCGGGTACGCCGACCGGGCGACGGTGCTGCAGCGCGACCTGTTCCCGCCGGGGCGCGGACCTGATCGTCTGCAACCCGCCGTGGATCCCGGCGAGCCTCAGGTCAGCGCTGGAAGCCGGGGTGTTCGACCGCGGGAGCGCCATGCTGACCCGGTTCGTCCGGGAGCTGCCCGACCACCTCACCGGCAACGGTGCGGCGTGGCTCGTGCTCTCCGATCTCCCGGAACGCCTCGGGCTGCGGGACACGGACATGGTGCCGCGACTCATCGCGGCCGCCGGCCTCACGGTGCGCAGCCACACCGCAGGCCCGGCCGCGACCGCGCGCAGGGGGCGCGCCCCGGATCCGCTCGCGCCCTACCGCAGCCAGGAGCGCATCCACCTCTGGACGCTCGGCCGCGGAGCGGGGAGCGCGGGTCAGCCGGTGGCGCCGGGCTGGACCGGGCCGACGTAGGTGCCGGGGTGCGTCGCCGCATCCTGACGGAGGACGGCGCCGCCGGGCCACGGGAGAACGGCCGAGTGCGTCTCGTCCGGTGGGGTGGCGAGGATCTGGGTCGGCGTCCAGCCCGGCCCGTCCGACGGGGGCAGCCAGCTGATCGTCGAGTGGGCCTTGTCGCCCGGGTTCAGCCGGACCGCCGCCACCGCGACGGAGCTGCGCGGCAGGGAGTAGGTGGGGCCTGCCGGGTCGTCCGGGCCCTTGAGGTCGATCCCGCTGAAGCCGGTCATGGTGCAGGGTGTCGACGCCGTGTTGGTCCAGACGATCAGGGTCTGGCGCTGGCCGGCAGCACCGGTCGTCTCCCCGACCGCCGGCCCGAGGTCGCTCAGCAGGCACTTGCGCGCCGCGTCCGACCGACCCGATCCCTCCGCGCCGGCCGGAGCGGCAGCCGAGGTGCTCGGCGGCGGGACGGGAGCGACGGGTGGGCTGCTCGGCGCCGGTCCGGAGCAGCTGCTGAGGACGAGGGCGGCCGCAAGGAGGCCGAGACCGGCGATGGGCTTGGCCGTGAAGATCACCATCCCAGGATGTCGGGCCCGGGCCCGCCGCGCACGCTCAGACCGGGTACGACAGCCTTTCGAGTGGCGCTATCGCCCGTCGCCGATCAGGTCGACGAGCCTCCTCGCTGCCACCGCCGCACCGTCGGTGCGGATGGTGGTGCTCACGTCGGCGGCCCGCGTCCGGGTGCCGTCGCGGAGCGCCGGTTCGAGCGCCGTGGACAGGGATGCGACGGTCGGGATCGGACCGTCGTGGTGGGCACCGATGCCCAGTTCGGCCACCCGCTGCGCCCAGTACGGCTGATCCACGATCTGCGGCACGATCACCTGCGGTGCCCCCGCCAGCGCGGCCGTCGTCGTCGTCCCAGCGCCGCCGTGGTGCACGACCGCCGCCACGCGTCGGAACAGCGCGCTGTGGTTCGCCTCGCCGACCGCGAAGCAGTCGTCCTCCTCGTCGATCAGCGACAGCCGCGCCCACCCCCCGGAGACCAGCACGCGGTGGCCCTGCGCGCGCACCGCCTCGACGGCCACCGCGGCCGTGTCGGGCGCGCCTGCCATCTGCATGCTGCCGAAGCCCACGTACACCGGGGGTTCGCCCGCGTCCAGGAACTCCACGAGGTCGGCGGGCAGGGCCCGATCGTCGGGCATGATCCACGCGCCGGTCTGCACGGGTTCCAGGCCCAGCAGATCCTCGGGCGGCCAGAGCACCGGGTCCACCGCAAGCCAGGGATGCGCGGTCAGGACGTGGTCGCGGACGTTGCCCACCGGCGGCATGCCCAGCGCGGCGCGGTGCGTGTTCAGCGGCTCGCGGTAGATCGCGTCGACCCGCTCACCGTCGATCCGCCACAGCACGCGGAAGTCGGTCTCGTCCGCGGGGAAGGGCCCACCCGGCCGCGGCCCCGGCCTGCGATGCAGTGACGGCATCCCCATCATGTGGAAGCCGGCGAGCACGTAGGGGATGTCGAGGTGCTCGGCCACCGAACGCATGCCCGCGGGCATCAGGCCCGTCGCCACCAGCGCGTCACAGTCCTGGGCAGCCTTCCCGACCACGTCGAAGTGCTGGCCGACCAGCGCGGCGGCCACATCCGCGGGCGACGGCTTCGAGGCCACCAGCTCACGCACCGCGAAACCCATGGGCACGAACGCCACGCCGGCCTCGGCCACCCGCTCCGCGAAGTCCGGTGGGGCGCACATCCGGACGTCGACTCCCTGCGCGCGCAACTCGAGCGCCAGCGCCAGCAGCGGCTCGACGTCCCCCCGAGACCCCCACGTCGACAACAGAACTCGCACTGCACCACTCCCCGGATCCCGGTTCCCGCATTCGGCCGCGAATTGTGCGGTACGAATGGGGGCTTGCGGCAAGTCCAGGAGTGGGTTATACGTTGAAGCGGGGGACGAGTGGCTCTCCCCCATTCCCGCCGCCTCCGAGACGGTCAGTCCGGGTACGAGCGGCCGTTCTCCAGGACCCGAGTGGTATTTCTATACCGAACGACGCTAGTGTTCCGGTATAGAAATACCGGAACCCCTGTACGTGAGGTACTCGTGATCGAACTCAAGACTCCTGCCGAGATCCAACGCATGCTCGTGACGGGGCGTTTCGTCGCAGAGGTGCTCACCGAGGTCGGCCGGGTCGCCGACGTCGGCGTCAACCTCCTGGACCTGGAGCACCATGCGCGCGGCATGATCAAGAGTCGTGGCGCGGAGTCGTGCTACTGGGACTACGCGCCGTCCTTCGGCAGGGGACCGTTCCGCAACGTCATCTGCCTCTCGGTCAATGACGCCGTGCTGCACGGCCTGCCCCACGACTACACGCTGCGCGACGGCGACGTGCTCAGCGCCGACCTCGCCGTCAGCATCGACGGCTGGGTGGCCGACTCGGCGCGCACGGTCGTCGTCGGCACGGCGGCCGAGGAGGACCTGCGGATCATCCGCGCCACCGAGGAAGCGCTGGCCGCAGCGATCGAGGTGGCACGCCCCGGCAACCGTCTGGGTGACATCTCCGCGGCGATCTGGTCGGTGGCCCGCGACCACGGCTATCCGGTCAACAACGAGTTCGGTGGCCACGGCATCGGCCGCACCATGCACGGCGAACCCCACGTCCCGAACAAGGGCCGGGCGGGGCGCGGGCTCGTGCTCCGGCCGGGGCTGACCCTCGCGCTCGAACCCTGGTTCGCCCGCACCACCGATGAGATCGTCTACGACCCCGACGGCTGGACCATCCGGTCGGCGGACGGCTCCCGAACGGCCCACTCCGAACACACGGTGGCCATCACCGAGGACGCGGCCCTGATCCTGACCCAGCGGGAACCGGCGGATCGGGCCGCGGCAACCCCCGAGCCGTAGGCGCTGACCCCTCCGGCCGCTCCGTTTCAGCCATCGGCGGTTGCCGTCAGCCATTCGCTGTAGAACAGGCCCAGCCCCAACATGGCGCACATCGCGGTGAGCAGCCAGAACCGGATGAGCACGGTCGTCTCGGCCCACCCGCCCATCTCGAAGTGGTGATGGAACGGCGCGATGCGGAACACCCGGCGGCGCGTGCTCCGGAACACCAGGATCTGGATCAGCGACGACAGCAGCACCGCCGCGAACAAGCCACCGATGACCAGCAACAACAGCTCGGTACGGGTGACGATGGACAGCCCCGCGACGAGCCCGCCCAGCGCGAGCGAGCCGGTGTCGCCCATGAAGATCCGGGCCGGGGGCGCGTTCCACCACAGGAACCCGATGCACGCACCCATCGCGACGGCGGCGACCAGCGCCACATCCAACGGGTCCCGCACCTGGTAGCAACCTGGCGAGTTGGCGAGCTCGCAGCCGTTGCGGAACTGCCAGAACCCGATGATCGTGTACGTGGCCAGCACCATCGCCGAACAGCCGACAGCCTGACCGTCGAGCCCGTCGGTGAGGTTCACCGCGTTCGACCAGCCGGCGATGATGATGTTGGCCAGCACCACGAAGCCGACCGCTCCCAGCGACACCACCGTGATGTCCCGAACGAACGACAGGTTCGCCGACGCCGGCGTGAGCAGGTCGCCTGCCGACACCTTGACCGCGACGACGCCGAAGGTGGAGGCCGCGACGGTCTGCCCGACCAGCTTGGAGGTCTTGTTCAGGCCGAGGTTGCGGGTGTTGCGCAGCTTGATGAAGTCGTCGAGGAACCCGACCAGCCCCAGCGCCGTGGTCAGGAACAGCACCAGCATCGCCGACAACGTCATCGCATCGCCGGTGATCAGGTGCGACAGCAGGTATCCGGCCCAGATCGCGATCAGGATCGCGATACCACCCATGACGGGCGTGCCGCGCTTCTTCTGATGGCCTGACGACAGCTCCTCGCGGATCTCCTGCCCGAGCCCCTGGCGGACGAAGAACCGGATCAGGTGCGGGGTGAGCAGGAGCGCCACCACCAGCGCGATGCCGACACCGATGAAGATGCCTCTCATCAGCCGACCACCCACAGTCCCCTGACCAGCACCAAGTCCCCCGACCTCAGCCCATCGGATGCTGCACCGGCTGACCCCGCCGATACCGAATCCGAAGCCGGAGCCTCCCACACGGGAACCCGGCGAGACCCCTCCCCCTCCCGACCTGCCGCATCCGGCCACGCCGTCGAGGGGCGAGCCGGTGGCGAC
Organism: Pseudonocardia sp. GCM10023141; assembly: GCF_042653605.1. Taxonomy (NCBI): domain Bacteria; kingdom Bacillati; phylum Actinomycetota; class Actinomycetes; order Pseudonocardiales; family Pseudonocardiaceae; genus Pseudonocardia; species Pseudonocardia sp. GCM10023141. The sequence goes on along the minus strand of NZ_JBHSIR010000008.1, from coordinate 100,815 downwards.
GTCACAGATCCCTATCCTGCGGCGGTGGACTTCCAGCCGGTGCGGGACGCGTACTCCACCCCCGGGCCACGTCGCAGAGGTTCGACCGACGTCGCACGCGTTCCAGCGCGTGCGACGACTACCCAAGGTGTGCGTAGTCGCCTCCCACACGCGAAAGCGGCCCCTGTCCAGGTTCTCGCTGGTCAGGGGCCGCTCTCACGGGGTGTGGCAGGTAGAGGATTCGAACCTCTGTAGCTTTCGCGACGGATTTACAGTCCGCTCCCATTGGCCGCTCGGGCAACCTGCCGGGGTGCGCCGAAGCGCATGGACGAGGATACGACAGGGATGAACCGGGTCTCACAGGGGCCCGGTCGATCAGGAGGTACGCATGGCCGACCCGTCGTTCGACGTGGTGAGCAAGGTCGACCGGCAGGAGGTCGACAACGCCCTCAACCAGGCGGCGAAGGAGCTCTCGCAGCGCTTCGACTTCCGCGGGACGAACACCTCGATCGCCTGGGCCGGCGACGAGGCGATCACGATCGAGTCCGAGACCGAGGAGCGCGCGAAGGCGGCCGTCGACGTCTTCAAGGAGAAGCTGATCAAGCGCGACATCTCCATGAAGGCGTTCGAGGCCGGCGATCCGGCGATCTCGGGCAAGATCTACAAGATCAGCGGCAAGATCCTGCAGGGCATCGAGCAGGACAAGGCCAAGGAGATCAGCAAGGCCATCCGCGACGAGAAGTTCAAGGGTGTCCAGGCCCAGATCCAGGGTGACCAGCTGCGGGTCACCGGCAAGAAGAAGGACGACCTGCAGTCCGTGATCGCCCTGCTCAAGGGCCGGGACTTCGGGATCGCCTTGCAGTTCACCAACTACCGGTAGCGCACCCGGCGGTCGGGCACCACCCGGGCACGGCGGACGCACATGGCGCGTTCGCCGTGCGCCGGTCACGGGTTGCGCAGTGCTGCGGCGATGAAGCGGCGCAGGTGTTCGCGTTTGCCTGCGGTCGTGGTGGGCCCGGCGATGTTGTCGATCCTGGCGTCGAAGCTGCTCTGGGTGAGGGCGCCGACGGCGAAGAGGTAGGCCCAGGCGTGGAAGCCCTCCCGGCGGTCGGGGAGGATCTCCTGGAGCTTCGCCACGAACGTCCTCGCCATCGGGTCGAACAGCCCGGAGATGATCGAGCGCTCCTGGCTCGACGGGTCGGCCGCCTCCCGGAGCACCAGCCGAGCGAACCAGATGTCCTCGGGGTCGTCGTGGAGATCGAGGACGGGGTCGATGAAGGCGGACACCCATCGGTCCAGCGCATCGGACGCCCGCGGGTCGGTCACCTCACCAAGCCGCAGCAGCCGCGCCTCGTTGACGTACTGACGGGCTTCGAAGATTGACCGGTAGAGCCCCTCCTTGGTCGTGAAGTGGTACACGACCAGCGAGAGGCCCACGCCTGCTGCCTCGGCCACCTCACGCATGGTGGCACCGTCGAATCCCTTGCGCGCGAAGACGACCTCCGCCGCGGCCCGGACCTGGTCGGCCTTCCCGCCGGCAGGCCGCGTCCTACCCGATGTGGCCACCGGAACCGGTGTCGGCGGTGCGGGGTCCATGATCGGTCCCTCCCCGACGGACGCGGCCAGGTGAGCGTCTCGCCGGAAGCGTAACCGCTCAGCGGCCGGTGAGGCCGAGCCGGGCCGCGGTCTCCTCGACGCCCGCGATCCCGAGGTCCAGCGCACCGGCGAGGCCGACGGTGCGCTCCACGAGCGGCAGGCTTCCGGGGCTGAGCTCGCCCTTGCGCACGTACAGGGTGTCCTCGAGCCCGGCACGGGCGTTGCCGCCGAGCGCGAGCCCGATGGCGGTGAGCTCGAGGTTGCGGCGGCCGATGGCGATCACCTGCCACACGGCGTTCTCCGGCAGCCGCCGCACCATCGCCAGCAGGTTCTCCGGCGTGGCGGCCATCCCGCCTGCCACTCCCAGCACCAGGGAGAACTGCAGCGGCTCGGCGTCCAGCAGGCCCTCGTCGCGCAGGCGCAGGCAGGCGTCGAGATGGCCGGTGTCGTAGATCTCCAGTTCGGGCTTGACCCCGAGTTCGGCCATCCGTGCCGCCAGCCGGCGGACGTCGGCGGGCGGGTTGCGGAACTCGCCGGAGCCGAAGCTCATGCTGCACGGGTTGAGCGTCGCCATCCGCGGGCGGAGCTCGATGAGGGCCGCCCGCTCGGCGAAGGGGACGTCGAGCCCGACGCCGGTCGAGAGCTGGACGAGGATCGGGCAGCGCTCGGCGATGAGGTCCATCGTGCGGCGGCCGATGGCGAGGTCGGCGGTCGGTCGGTGCTGGTGGTCGCGCAGGTGGATGTGGGCCACCGCCGCCCCTGCCGCGTGGGCCTCGGCGACCGCGTCGGCGATCTCGACGGGCTGCGTGGGCAGGTGCGGGTTGTCGGCCTTCGACGCGATCGGGCCGGTCGGTGCGACCGTGATGACGACGCTCATGACTCCGGCACGATCGGCAGGAGGAGCAGGGCAGGCTGCTCGGGTGTGGACTCCAGTGTGGTCCGCCCGCCGAACGTCGCGACGGGCCGGTCGACCGCGTCGGTGTGCCACCAGCACCCGGAACCCGTCATCGGCCGCTGGTAGATCATCGGGTGCGGCTCGCCGAGCCCGTTGTCGTAGTCGCGGCCCAGTATCGTCAGCCCGAGCCGGTAGCCCGCGGGCGCGACGACACACGTCGGCCAGATCTCCACGTCGACGCGGTAGGGCGCGCCGGGCTCCAGCGGCTGCCGCACGTCGTGGGTGTGCCAGGGCTGGTAGGGGCTGCTGCGGGCCGGATCGAGCTTGCGGTGCGACGCGCGCAGCCAACCCTGCGACAGCGGCGCGCGCGGTTCCACAGCGGCAGTGAACAGCACCTCCGTGCCCGCCGGATCGAACAGCCTCAGCACGACGAACAGGTCGGCGTCGGTGGTCGACGACCGCAGTGTGAGGGTGGTGGCGGACGGTCCGGTGATCTCCGTCGGCTCGGAGAACGGCTCGGCCAGCAGGGTGACGCCCGCGCCGAGAGCGTCGAACTCGACCGCTGACGCCTCCGACGGCGGCTCGGTGACGAGTGCACGGCGCGCGAAGTCGAGGTGGAAGGCCGTCCAGCTCGTCCTGGCCAGCGGCCATTCCCGTTCGGCGCGCGTGCTGAACCCGCCCGAGACGTCGCGGACCTGCAACTGCACCGGCGGTTGCCGGTCCCAGCCGTTGTCGGCTCCGAGCAGGAAGTGGTCGAAGAACCGCTTCTGCAGGTCACGGCCGTATGCGGTGTAGAACTCGGTCCAGTGCTCCAGGCCGTGGACCTCGAGCCATTTCTGCGTCGAGCCGGCGTCGGTGAAACCGGTGAAGTTGCCGCGCGAGTGCAGGCCCTGGCCGCCCCAGTTGGCCGCCGACAGCACCGGCACCTCGATCGCGCCGAGGTCGGCGCGGCGCTGCGCGTAGAACTCGTCATCGAGCGGATGGGCCGCGATCGCGGCGCGCAGGTCGATCCGGTTCGCGGCGCGGGTCTCCTCGTCGAGCGTCTCGGCGCCTGCGATCGACTCGCCCGTGTTCGGGTTGGTCCGGCCCTTGTCGCCGAGCCCGTACTGGACGTTCATGACCTGGAACGGGTACCAGGTGGCCCAGAACTCGGAGACGATCCCGCCGTGATGGGTGGCGTCGCGGTACAGGTCCGCGGCGCCCTCGAACGGGCAGATGGCGGCGAGGTGCGGTGGCCGTCTCGCGGCCACCATCCACTGGTTCATGGCGTAGTAGGACACGCCGTTCAGGCCGATCCGGCCGTTGCTCCACGGCTGCGCGGCGGCCCACTCGATGGCTTCGTAGTAGTCGCGGGTCTCCCGCGGGGAGAACGGGTCGATCTGGCCGGGTGTCCAGCCCGAGCCCCGGGAGTCGATCCGGATGCACACGTAACCATGGGGGACCCAGCGCTCGGGGTCGACGACCTCCCACGCCTGGTACTTGTTCGTCGATCCGTCCACGACGTCGGCGTGCTCGGCGAGCTTCTGCCACTGCGCCGGGAACCCCTCGCCGAAGTGCAGCCCCTTGCCGTACGGGCCGTAGGTCATCAGTACCGGGTGCGGAGCGGAGTCGTCGGGACGGAAGATGTCGGCGCGCAGGACCGTGCCGTCGTCGACGGGGATCGGTGCGTTCCACTCGATCCGCATCCCGTCCGCGAGCTCGGTGCGGTGGTGTTCGTCAGGCATGGGGATCCTCGTCCGTGTCGATGATGGCGACGGCCCGGGTCCAGCCCGCGGACGCCGCATGGATCTTCACCGGGAAGCAGGAGATCGAGAACCCGGTGTCGGGCAGTGCGTCGAGGTTGGCGAGCTTCTCGAGGTGGCAGTAGCCGATGTCGCGGCCGACCCGGTGGCCTTCCCAGATGATCGACGGGTCGCGCTCCACGGCGTACCTGGCGGCGGTGTGGACGAAGGGCGCGTCCCAGCTCCAGGCATCGGTACCGCTCAGGCGCACGCCCTGTTCGAGCAGGTACAGCGTCGCGTCGCGGCCCATCCCGCATCCCGCCGAGACGTAGTCGGGTTCGCCGTAGCGAGCGCCGGCCGCGGTGTTGACCACGACGATCTCCAGCGGTGAGAGCTCGTGCCCGATCCGTGCCAGCTCGGCCCGCACATCGGCGCGCGTCGCCACGTAGCCGTCGGGGAGGTGCCGGAAGTCGAGCTTCACCGCCGGCTGCAGGCACCACTCCAGCGGGACCTCGTCGATGGTGATCGCGCGGGCGCCGCCGTCCATCGTCGAGGCGAAGTGGTAGGGGGCGTCGAGATGCGTGCCGTTGTGCGTCGTGACGGCGACGCGTTCGATCGCCCAGCCCTCGCCGTCGGGCAGGTCCGCCCGGACGGCGCCGGGGAAGAACGCCAGCACGTCCGCGACGGTCTGCTCGTGGGTGTAGTAGTCGATCCGCGGCAGGTGTCCGGGCGGGTCGGAGGCGATGCCCGCGCGCAGGGTCACCGAGATGTCCACGAGCCTTCTCATGAGTCACGACCTTTCGCCCGGGACGGGTCCGAGCGATTCGACTGTACGTACGTACAGGTTGAACTGCAACCCCGGATCCGCCACCACACCTTGTTCTGCACGAACACGTTCGTTACGATCGCGTTCATGCGAAGCCGTGCTGTCCCGCCCGTCAGCCGCCGCGACCGGCCTGCCAAACCGCCGCTGACGCGGGCCGGGATCGTGGCCGTCGCCGTTCGCGTGATGCACGAGGAAGGTCTCGAGCGGGCGACCATGCGGCGCATCGCCCAGGAGCTCGACACCGGTCCGGCCTCGCTCTACGTGTACGTCCAGAACGTGGCGGAGCTGCACGGGGCCGTGCTCGACGATCAGCTGGCAACGATCGACCTGCAGCCCGACATGGCACCGGCAGGGGCGCCCGATCGGCTCGTCGATCTGCTCACCGCCTTCACGATGGTGCTGCTGGCCCATCCGAGCCTGGCCCGGTCGTTGCTCACGCTGCGCCCGTCCGGGCCCAACTACCTGCGGCTGATCGACGCGCTGCTCGGGCTCCTGCTGGCGGGCGGCACACCGGTCCGGGAGGCGGCGTGGGGCGTCGACATCCTGCTCCAGCACGCGACCGCGGTCGCCGCCGAGCAGGGCACCCGCGCTCAGTCAGCCACGGCGGGGGCCGAGACCGACGAGCTCGCACGCGCGCTGGGCGAGGTGCCGGCCGACGAGCTCCCGCACATCGCGCGAACCGCGGACGAGCTGCTCTCCGGAACCGGGGCGGAACGCCTGCGATGGTCGTTCCGGGCGCTGATCTCGGGAATCGCGAGCACCCCGGCGCACCGCGCAGCCACCGACCGCTGAGGATCGATGTTCCCCGCGCGGAGCAGGCCGCGGCGCAGTCGGCCGCTCAGAGGAGCGGCGCCAGCAGCGCCCGCACCGCGGCAGGGCTCTCGACGTGGGCATTGTGCCCCAGCCCGGGCAGCTCCACGGGATCCGGGACGTGCGCGGCGAGCTGCTCGCGGGTGACCATCGGATCGTGCTCGCCGCGCGCCAACACCACCGCGACGTCCGCGGTCGCCACCAGTGCCGCGACCTGCGGTTCGCCGACGCCGAAGGCGCGCGGGTCGAGCGCGAGGCGCCAGCCGTCGCCGTCGCCGGTCACGCCCAGGTCGACGGTCTCCGGCTCGACCAGCCCAGCCAGCCCGGACACCCGCAGGTACCGCGCCACCGCCTCGTCGCGGGTGGCGAAGCGCGCCGGCGGGCGGGCGGCGAGACCGGCCGCGCGGGACAGCTCGTCGACGCTCCACCCGACCTTGATCCCGATGCCCACGACGGCCCGCACGCCCGGCACCGCGGCCAGGTGCAACCCGACGACGCCGCCGAACGAGTGGCCGACCACGACGGTGCCCGCGGGGTCCACCAGGTCGGCGACGGCCGCGGCCACCGCGGCGAACGTGTACGCGTCCAGCGCGGCCGACCCGCCGTGGCCCGGCAGGTCCGGGGCGACCCAGCGCCCGGGCAGCAACGCGGCCGCCCCCTGCCAGACGTCCGCGGTGGCGCCCAGCCCGTGCAGGAACAGCACCAGCGGCCCCTCACCCGCACCACCACCCGCACCACCACGCAGCACTCGCACTGCGTCAGTGTCCTGCACCGGAAATTGGGGGCGTGAGTCGGCGGATCCAGGTGGCTCCTCGCATCACCGATCCGCTCGACAACGGGGTGGCCGCGCCCCTGCGCAGCATCAACTACACCGTGAGCGGCACCACGATCAACATCGGCGTGCTGGGCGACCACAGCTTCACCGGTCTCGCGAAGTCCGGCAGCAACTGCTCCACCGCACGCCGCGACGGTCGCACCGCGGTGAAGTTCTGCCGCATGTGACGCGCGGAGTTCACGCGCTGACGGGCGCGTCCTTGCGGCGGCACGCTTGCGCGTACGCGACCGGGGTCATCCCGATGGCCCGGGTGAAGTCGCGGATGAAGTGGGACTGGTCGAAGTAGCCCAGCTCCGAAGCCACCTCCGCCCACGGCCGGTGCTGCTCCTCGGCGAGCACGGCGGCGGCCTCGTGCAGCCGGTAGCGGCGCAGCACCCACTTCGGGCTGACCCCGACGTAGCGGGCGAACAGCCGCTGCAACGTGCGGGGCGTGATGTCGAACCGGCGGGTGACGTCCTCGACCCGGCTGATGTCGCGGTCGTGCAGCAGCGCCGCCACGACCTGGCCGACGAGCTCGACCTGGGCGTCGTGCGGTGGCCACCGGGCCCGCAGGAACTCCTCGACGAGGCCGATGAGCTGCTCGACGTGCGGCGCGGCCGTCATCCGCACGGCCAGCGGGCCTGCCGGCGGCCCCCACAGCTGCTCGGCCGGCAGCACGGACCCGGTGATCGCGCTGAGCGGGGAGCCGAGGAACGGCAGGAAGCCGCCCGGGCGGAACTTGACGCCGAACACGCGCCCGGCGCCGCGGTAGACGTAGGTGAACCGGCCCTCGCCGACGCCGGAGATCGCGAGCCGGCCACCGTCGAGCACGAGGTTGACGCACGGGTGGGGCAGCAGCGTGACCGACGCCTCCCGGCCCGGTGGCTGATCCCACGACACCAGCCAGTGCCGCTCCACGAGCGCGGCGAGATCGGGCGCCGGTGGGTACCGGTCGAGGGTGAAGTCGATGTCGCGCACCCCGAGCAGGCCGTACTCGCTGGTGGTGGACACGGGGTGATCCGTCACGTCGCCAGTTTGCCCGGTGCCACCGACAGTGCGGACAGCCGATCGACCGACACCCCATGGCCACCCGCGCGGGCCGCCTCCAGCGCCGCCCCGGCGAGCTCCGCGCAGGACGGGGCCTCCCGGGCCGCAGCCAGCTCCACCGCCGCGAGCCGGGCCTCGTAGTGCCCCAGCGGTGGCCCCAGCGCCAGCGCGCGCTCGACCAGCGCGTCGACGCCCGCGAGGCGGCCGCCGGCGATCGCGACGAGCGCCGACCGCCCGGCCGCCCAGGACGCGAACAGCGAGAGCGACTCCCCCGAGACGTCCGCCGACGCCGCGAACGCCGCCGCGGCGCCGTCGAGGTCACCGGCGGTCTGCAGGGCGATACCCAGTGCGCGGTGTGCCGTGGCCGTCCAGCCGCGATGATCGACACCCCGCGCGATCGCGAGCGCCTCCCGGGCATCGGCGGCCGCCTCGTCGGTGCGACCCAGCCCCGACAGCGCCTCGGAGCGGTGCCACAGCGCGTAGGCCTGCCCCTCCGGTGCGTCGAGGTCCCTGGCCAGCCGCAGCGCCGCGGTCGTCTCGACGAGCCCGTCGGCCGGGCGACCCATGAACACCAGCCCGTGCCCGCGAGTGGAGCGGGGCGTCACCACGCGCAGCAGCTCACCCGAGTCGGTGAACAGCTCCGCAACGCTCCCGAAGACGGCGGCGCCCTCGGCGATCCGCCCGTCGAGGAACGTGGCCATCGCACGGGCGTCGAGAATCCGCGCGACACCCCGCGCGTCCCCCCGCTGCCGGTAGAGCTCCAGCGCGCGCTCGGCGCGCTCCTGCGCGCGCTCGGGCCGCTCGAGGTTCATGTCGAGGATCGCAGCGGTCTCGAGCGCGGCCGCCAGCGCCGCACCGTCGGTGCCCGCCTCGACGACGGCCAGCTCGGCCAGCTCCGCGGCCCGGCGCAGGTTGCGGGCCCCGGACGTGAGCATGGCCAGCCGGGAGAGCCGTCGCGAGCGTGTCGGGCCGGACGCCGTGGCGGCGAGCGCGGCGCGCAGGTCGGTGAGCGCGGCCGTCAGATCCCCGTGCACGGCGCCCGCCTCGGCACGCGCCGCGAGCAGGTCGGCCCGGACCGGCGGTCCGGGATCGAGCGCGAGCCCGGCCGTCGCCAGTGCCGCCACCTCGCGGGTGGCGTGATCGGCCAGCGCCCGCTCGGCGGCGCGCGCGTAGGCCAGCGCGGCTGCGGCGCCGTCGCCCGCCCCGCGATGGTGCCGGGCCACCTCGGCCGGATCGGCGTCGACGGCGGCCAGCGCGGCGGCGAGCAGCGCGTGCAGGCGCCCCCGTTCCGCGGCGCCGAGCCCTGCGGTGACGGTCTCGGCGACGAGGTCGTGCGCGGTCGCCCAGCCCTGTTCGCCCAGGCGCAGCAACCCGGCGGCGGCGAGCCCGGACAGCGCATCGAGCGTGGCGCGCCCGTCCAGCCCCGCAGCACCGGCCACCGTGCTCGCCGGCACCTCCCTGGCCAGCAGCGCGACGAGCGCGAGCACCTCGGCGCGCGCCCCGCTCTGGCGCTGCGCCCGGCGTTGCACGCCGCGGCGCTGTCCGGCACGACCGAGCTCGGCGGCGAGTGCGGCCGCGTCGGGTGTGCGCCGGGTCCATCCGCCCGCGGGGCCCGGGGCGACCGCCTCCCGGGCGGCGAGCTCACGCAGCAGCTCGGCGACGGCGAACGGCGTGCGGTCCGTGGCCCCCTGCACCACGACCACCAGCTCGGGGTCGCCGACGAGGCACCCGATCGCCCGGTCGTCGAGCGGCCCCAGCTCGATCTCCGCGGCAGGCGTACCCGCCCGGGCGTCCCGCAGCCCGGAGAGGGTGTCGGCAGGCAGCTCGTCCGGGCGGAACGCGAGCACGGCCGCCAGCCCCGGCAGCCGCGCCAGCGCCGAGCCCAGCAGCGCCACGCTGCTGGGGTCGGCCCACTGCAGGTCGTCGACCACGAGCAGCGCGCCCTCGCCCGCCGCCGACCGGAGCACCCGCAGCGCACCGGCGAGCAGCAGCGCGCGCCGGCTCTCCCCGTCGGCGGCGGCCGAGCCGTCCCCCAGCTCGGGCAGCAGGCCGGCGAGCACGTCGCGGATCCGGGCCGGCAGGTCGTCGGCGGCTGCGGCGTCGACGGCGAGGGCCTCCCGCAGCACCGACCGGGCCAGACCCCATGCCTCCGCCCGTTCCGGCAGGAAGGCCCGCGCGGCGATCACCGGCCGGCCCGCGACGCGGCCCAGCTCCGTGAGCAGCCGCGACTTCCCGGAACCGGCGGGCCCGGCGAGTGCCACCACCCCGCCTGCCTGCACCACGGCCCGCATCCGGGCCAGCTCGACGTCGCGGCCGACAAACGCCAGCTCACCGAAAGCAGGTGCGCGGGTCGGGACCGGCGCGGGCGCCGCGACCGTGGCGACGGCCGGGAGCGTCCCGGTCAGCAGCGCGTGCTGCAGGCGCCCGACGGCGGGTGACGGCTCGACGCCCAGCTCGCTGACCAGCGCGGTGCGCAGGTCGGCGATCCGGGCCAGCGCCGCGGCCGGATCGCCTGCCGCCGCCAGCGCGCTCGCGAGCACGTGGACCGCCGACTCGCGCAACGGTTCCGCGGCAACGGCCTCGGCTGCCCACGCGGTGGCCCGGCGCGCATCCCCGAGAGCCAACGCGGCGCGGGCACCGCGCTCGCAGGCCTCCACCCGGGCCCGGTGCAGGCGCTGCCGCTCGGCGCGGGCCCACTCCGCGTAGGTGTCCTCCGGCAGCGGCTCGCCCCACAGCGCGAGCGCCGCCGCGCAGGCGGTGACGACGGCGCCGTGGTCCTCCCCCGCCGCGCGGGCCGCCGCCAGCGCCGCACCGAACTCCGCGATGTCGACGGAGCACCGGCCCAGCGCGTAGCCGCCGGTACCGGTGACGATCAGCTCGGGATCCGCCAGCGCCCGGCGGGCGCGATTGACCAGCACCCCGAGGTTGCCGGCCGGGTCGGCCGGGAGCCGGTCGGGCCACAGCGCGTCGGCGAGCACCTCGTGGGGGACCAGTGCGGGGCTGTGCACGACGAGCAGCCGCAGCAGGGTGCGCACCTTGCGCCCGCCGAACGCCGCGGGCGGGACCTCCTCGCCGTCACGGCGGACCTGGAACCGCCCGAGCAGCTGCAGCTGGGTGCCCGGCACCCGCACATCGTGGCGCGCCGCCGCCGCACCGCAAGGCCCCTTGCCCCGATCGGCCCACGAACGCCGGATTTCCGCCATCGAACTGCAAGGTGGCGCTCCTACCGTCGCGCCCATCGCAATCCGACACCCCAGGAGGACGGCATGGGCATCTCCTACGAGCAGCAGGACTTCGCGGCACCGACCGAGACCCGCGAGTTCCCACACGGTCGCGTCGACCTGCTGCGCATCGGCGGCGCCGAGATCGGCAGGTTGACCCTCGAACCCGGCTGGCGCTGGTCGAACGACGTGCGTCCGATCGCGGGAACCGAGTGGTGCGAGGCACCGCACTTCCAGTACCACGCGGCCGGGACGCTGCGGGTACGCACGAGCGACGGACAGGAGTTCGACGCCACGCCGGGCCAGGTCACAGCCCTTCCCGCCGGGCACGACGCGTGGGTCGTCGGCGACGAGCCGGTGGTCATCGTCGACTGGTGGGGCGCCTCGAACTACGCGCGCGGATGAGCGGGGAAACCGGTATGCAGGTGACCGTGGACGTCCGAGAGATCTATGCCAGGAGTTCCGCCGGGTTCGCTGCCGCCGTGCACGCCGTCGGCGACCGCTGGACCGCACCCACCGTGCTGCCGGGCTGGGACGTGCGGGAGCTGGTGAACCACCTCGTCAACGAGCAGCGGTGGGCACCCGAGCTGTTCGCGGGTGCGACGGTCGAGGAGGTGGGTACCCGCTTCGACGGTGACCTGCTCGGCAGCGACCCGCTGGCGACCTTCGACGCGGCCGAGGCCACCGCGCTGGCCGCCGTCCGTGCGCCCGGAGCGGTGGAGGGCGTCGTGCACCTGTCGTTCGGTGATCGGCCGGGCTTCGAGTACACGATGCAGCTCTCCGCCGACCACCTCGTCCACACCTGGGACCTCGCCCGCGCGATCGGCGCCGACGAGACCCTCGACGCCGAGGTCGTGGCCGCGGTGCTCGACTGGTTCGGCGACACCGAGTCGCTCTACCGCGACATCGGGGTGATCGGGCCGCGCGTCGAGGTCCCGGCCGGGGCGAGCCGGCAGGACCAGCTGCTGGGGCGGTTCGGGAGGACGCCGTGAGCGCCGTCGAGGCCGTCGCCCGCTTCCAGAAGGCCTTCGACGCCCAGGACGTCGACGCGGTCATGGCGGCGATGACACCGGATTGCGTGTTCGACGACACCGCCCCGCCCGACGGGCGTCGCCACATCGGCGCCGCCGCGGTACGGAGGGCCTGGGAGGCGCTGTTCGCCGGCGCCCCCGACGGCGTGTTCAGCACCGAGGAGCTCTTCGCCGCCGGGGACCGCGTCGTGGCGCGCTGGCGCTACGACTGGGGCGCAGGACACGTGCGCGGGGTGGATCTCTTCACCGTGCGCGACGGGCTGGTCGCCGAGAAACAGGCCTACGTCAAGGGGTGACACCGGTCACAGTCGGGAGTTCACTCGGACGCATGACCGAGCAGCGCCCCTGGCTCGCCCTCTACGACGAGGGCACCCCGCCGTCGATCACACCGGAGCACCGCAGCGGGCTCGCCCTGTTCCGGGCGGCGGCCGCGGACCACCCCGACCGGCCCCTGATCCACTACTTCCACGCGACGCGGACGGTGGCCGACGTCGACGCCGACAGCGATGCGCTGGCCGCGGCGCTCGCCGGGCTCGGTGTCGGCACCGGCGACCGGGTGGCGCTGTACCTGCAGAACGTGCCGCAGTGGGTCGTCGGGCTGGTGGGGGTGTGGAAGGCCGGCGCGATCGTGGTGCCGGTCAACCCGATGCTGCGCGAGCGCGAGCTGCAGGTGATCCTGGCCGACTCCGGCGCGACCGTGCTGATCGCGCTGGAGTCGCTCGCGCCGGTCGCGCTCGCCGTGCAGGGGCAGACGGCGGTGCGCACGATCGTCACGACCTCGGAGCTGGAGTACCTCGGCGACGAGGTGCCGCCCCTGCTGGCCGCGTCGGTGCGCAAGCCCGGCCCCGTCGACCTGATCGCGCTCATCGACGCCCACCGCCGGTCGGGGCCGCCGTCGATCCCGGAACCCCAACCCGCCGACGTCGCGCTGCTGACCTACACGTCCGGCACCACCGGGCCGCCGAAGGGCGCCACCAACACGCACGGCAACATCGCGTTCAACGCGCAGACGATCCGCGACTGGGCCCGGCTCACACCCGCCGACGTCTGCCTCGGGGTGGCGCCGCTGTTCCACATCACCGGGCTCATCGCGCACATGGGCGTGGCGCTGCTGACCCCGCTGCCGCTGGTGCTGGGGTTCCGGTTCGACACCGGCACGGTCCTGGAACTCATCGAGCGCTGGCGCGCGACGTTCACCGTCGGGGCCACGCCGGTGTTCATCGCGCTGATGAACGACCCCGGCGCGGCCGACCGCGACCTGTCCAGCTTCACCACCCTCTACAGCGGCGGTGCGCCGGTCGCGCCCGCGGTCGTCGAGGCGTTCGAGAAGCAGTTCGGCGGCTACATCCACAACGCCTACGGGCTGACCGAGACCACCTCGCCGTCGCACCTCGGGCCGCTGGACAGGCGGGCGCCGGTCGATCCGGCGTCCGGGGCGCTGTCGGTGGGCGTGCCCGTGTTCGACACCGACGCGTGGATCGTCGGCGAGTCCGGCGAGCGGCTGCCGGCCCGTGAGATCGGCGAGATCGTCATCAGCGGCCCGCAGGTCGTACCGCGCTACTGGAACAAGCCGGAGGAGAGCGCGCACGCGCTGCCGGGCGGGGAGCTGCACACCGGCGACGTCGGGTTCATGGACGCCGAGGGCTGGTTCTACATCGTCGACCGGAAGAAGGACCAGATCAACGCGGGCGGCTACAAGATCTGGCCACGGGAGGTGGAGGACGTGCTCTACGAGCACGACGCCGTCCGCGAAGCCGCGGTGATCGGGGTGCCCGACGCCTACCGCGGGGAGACCGTGAAGGCGTTCGTGTCGCTGAAGCCGGGCCGGACCGTGGCGCCCGACGAGCTGATCGCCCACTGCCGGGAGCGGATGGCCGCCTACAAGTACCCCCGCATCGTCGAGGTGATCGACGAGCTGCCCAAGACCGTGAGCGGCAAGATCCTGCGCCGGGAACTGCGGGACCGCTGACGAGTCTTGACAACTTTTCTTGTCGGTGACACGGTCGCCGGGTGCACGAGCTCAGCGTCATCGACGATCCGGCCGCGGCCGGGGTCTCGCTCGACCCGGTGCGCGCCCGGATGCTCGCCGAGCTCGCCGTACCGGGATCGGCCACGACGCTCGCGGCGAAGATCGGGCTGCCCCGGCAGAAGGTGAACTACCACCTGCGGACGCTCGAGCAGCACGGTCTCGTCGAGCTGGTGGAGGAGCGGCGCAGGGGCAACATGACCGAGCGGGTCATGCAGGCCACCGCGGCCAGCTACGTGATCTCGCCTGCCGCGCTCGGCGCCGTCGCCCCCGACCCCGGACGCGCCCCGGACCGGCTCTCGGCCCGCTGGCTGATCGCCGTCGCCGCCCGGACCGTCCGCGACGTCGGCGAGCTCCTCGCCGGCGCGACCAAGGCCGGCAAGCAGCTGGCCACCTTCGCGATCGACGGCGAGGTCACCTTCGCCTCCGCTGCCGACCGGGCCGCCTTCGCCACCGAGCTCGCCGACGCGGTGACGGCGCTGGTCGGGAAGTACCACGCCGAGAGCGCATCGGGGGGACGTCCGCACCGGGTCGTCGTCGCGGTGCACCAGAGCATCCCCAGGGAGACGGCATGACCGACCGGCGGCTGGAGAAACGCGTCGAGCTCGACGCGACGCCCGAGCAGGTGTGGGAGGCGATCGCCACCGGGCCCGGGATCTCGGCATGGTTCGTGCCGCACGAGATCGCGGATGACGGCACCGTCACGCAGCGCTTCGGCGCCGGGTTCGACGCCACCGCGACGGTGACGGCGCGCGAGGAGGGCAGCCGGTTCGCCCTCGCGGCGGACAACCCGGACGGCATGCCCAGCCAGGCCTTCGAGTTCCTCGTCGAGGGCCGCGACGGCGGGGGTGCGGTGCTGCGGTTCGTGCAGAGCGGGTTCCTCGACGAGCCCGGCTGGGAAACCGAGTACAACAGCTTCGACACCGGCTGGGACCTGTTCTTCCACAACCTGCGGGCCTACCTCGAGCACTTCGCCGGGCAGCCGGTGCACAACGTCGTGACGGTGGCCTACACCCCCGCAGACCGGGCCACGGCGTGGCCCGTGCTGCACCGGGCGCTGGGGATCGACGGCCACCCCGCCGTCGGCACGGAGATCACGCTGACCCCCGACGGCATCGCGCCGATCACGGGAGTGGTCGACGCGGCCGGCGCCGAGTTCCTCGGGATCCGCTCGGAGCACGGGTTGCACCGCATCGGCGCGGAGGGCGACGCCGGGTGCGGGGTGAGCGCCTACCACTACTTCTACGGCGAGCCGGTGGACGTCGATGCACTCACGGCGGCGTGGCAGGGCTGGCTGGAGCGGCTGTTCCCGGTGGCGGTCTGACCCCGGTACGCGTTGCAGGAAAGCCACTTTCCTGCAACCTCGTTGCGGGAAAGTGGCTTTCCTGCAACGGGGCCGAGCGTCCGCCGACGCCTCAGCGCCGCGCCATCTCCTCCAACCGCCGGATGCGGTCCTCCATCGGCGGGTGGGTGGAGAACAGGCGCGCCATGTGCTCCCCGACCCGGAACGGGCTGGCGATCATCAGGTGGCTCTGGGAGACGAGCTGCGGGTCGGGGGGCAGCGGCGCGAGCTGCGTGCCCGACTGCAGCTTGCGCAGCGCCGAGGCGAGCGCGAGCGGGTCGTGCGTGAGCTCCGCACCGCTGGCATCGGCCTGGTACTCCCGCGACCTGCTCACCGCCATCTGCACGACGCCGGCGGCGATGGGCCCGAGCAGCGCGATGAGCAGCATGGCGATCGGGTTGGGCCGGTCGTCGCTGTCACCACCACCACCGAACAGGCCCGCGAACATCGCCATGTTGGCCAGGAACCCGATCATCGACGCCATCGCGCCCGCGACCGAGGAGATCAGGATGTCGCGGTTGTAGACGTGGGACAGCTCGTGGCCGATGACGGCCCGCAGCTCACGCTCGTCGAGCATCCCCAGCAGCCCGGTGGTGACGCACACCGCCGCGTGGCGCGGGCTGCGGCCGGTGGCGAACGCGTTGGGGGCGGAGGTGGGGCTGATGAACAGGCGCGGCATCGGCTGGCGGGCGGACTGCGAGAGCTCGCGGACGATCCGGTAGAGCCCCGGGTGCTCCGGCTCGGTGATGGGGCGGGCGTGCATGGCGCGCAGCGCGATCGTGTCGGAGCGGAAGTACGCGTAGCCGTTGAAGGCGAGCGCGATCACCAGCGCGATCACGAGCCCGTTCCGGCCGAACAGGGACCCGACGAGCAGTGCCAGCGCGCTCATCCCGCCCAGCAGCAGCGCCGTCCTCAGCCCGTTCACCTGCTTGTGCACCGCACATCCGTCCTTCCGGGGCCTCATCGCGACCCCGAGATGTGAACGAGCCACAACCGGGTGGTGTTCCGGCCGCCCGCGGATTCGACTTGCACGCCACACCAGGATGTCGGCATGACCACCGCATCGGACGACGTGCGCAGCGCGCTGGACGCCGACGGCTTCGTCGTGCTCGATGCGCTGCTCGACCCCGCCACGCTGGCGGGAGTCCGCGCGGCGGTCGACGCGGCACTCGCCCGGGACGGGGTCCGCGGTCCCAGCGGCACGCTGCACGTCGACGACCTGGCGGGCCCGGCCGTGGAGGCGCTGTGGAGCGCTCCGCGGCTGGTCGCCGCCGTGCGGCACGTCCTCGGTCCCGACGCCGAACGCCGGGCGATGGGGCTGCGGGCACCCAACCCGGGTTTCGGCGCCCAGGCGCTGCACGCCGACTTCGCCGGTCCGCCGCCGCCCGACGGGGCGCACGTGGCCGTCGCGATCGTCGCGCTCGTGGACATCACCGCCGACGGCGGCGCGACGCGGGTCGTGCCCGGCACCCACACCTGGAACCGCGTGGCCCCCGGCGACACCGTCGACCGGCCCTACCCCGGGGAGCGCCACGTCGCGCTCGCCGCGGGCTCCGCGGCGCTGCTCAACGGCCACCTGTGGCACTCGGGCACCCGCAACGGCAGCAGCCACCGCCGCGACGCCCTGCAGGTGACGTTCGGCCGCCCCGGCACGGCACAGGGACCGATGTGACGTGTGCGGGCTGCGGCACCGGCGACGGGCCGCTCGTCCCGTCGCCCGCGTGCGCCCAGCACGCGCTGACGGTGGCCGAGCGGGAGTTCTCCGACCAGGCGTACTTCGCGGTGCACCGGATCACCGTTGCCGCCTACGTGCTGCAGCATCCCGACGCGTCCAGCGACCACGCGGTGGCGGTGCACCTCGCCGCGCTGCCGGCCGAGGCCGACGGGCTCGGGCCGGATGCCGGCCGCAGGCGGCTGCGTTGGGCGGCGGAGCACCTGCGCGCGCACCCGCCGGGCCGGCTCGCCCGACCCGCGCGGCGCGGCACCCGCACGATCGCCGACGTGGTGGCGGCCCGCACCGCCGAGGAGCACTGCGCGACGGTCACGCGCTGGGCGGGCCAGGTCTGGACGGCCTGGCACGCCATCGCGCAGGACACGCTGCCGGCCGGCTGATCACCAGCCGCGCAGGTCCACCGGCCAGGTCTCGAGCACCTCGTCGCCGCGCACCACGTGCATGCGCTCGTGCATCGCGACGGTCGGGTCGATGTGCGCGGGCAGGATCCGGATCCGGTCGCCGACCGCCACCGGCTCCTCGGGCGCGAACACCGTGTGCTCGTCGGCGCAGTACCAGACCTGTGCACCGGGCACCGTCGGGTTGCCGTGGTCCATGCCCAGCCCCTTGAGCCCGACGTCGGCGACGGCCCAGCCGGGCTTGTCCCCTGCCGCAGCGGTCACCGAGATCACCGTGCTCAGCAGCGTCAGCGCCTGCCGGAACGGCACGCCCGCCGAGGTGTAGGCGGTGTCCATGAGCGCGTACGAACCGGCCTGCACCTCGTTGACCCACGTGTTGATCGCGTAGGTGCCGGTGCCGCCGCCGGACACGAGCTCGCCGCCGACGTCGCCGTGCGCCGCGAGCAGCAGCGCCATGCACTCCTCGGTGAGCTTGGCCCGCTCGGCGAGGTCCGGGACCAGCATGAGGTGGCCCTCGTAGCCCATCACGCCGCGGATCTGCATACCGGCGGCGCGGGCGCGGTCGGCGAGACGGCCGGCCTGGTCCGGTGCGACGCCGCACCGCGGCAGCCCGACGTTGACGTCGATCACGACCTCGCGCACGCCACCCGCGACGGCGGCCGCGAGCGTCGCCTCGGAGTCGACGGCCACCGTGATCCGCGACCCGGACTCGACCAGCGGGCCGAGGCGGCTCGCGTCGAGCACCTCGTTGGCCAGCAGCAGGTCGTCGAGCCCGGCGGCGGCCATGCCGACCACCTCGCGCACCGTGGCGCAGGTGAAACCGGTGTGCCCCGCGGCGGCCTGCCGCTTCGCGAGCTCCGTGGTCTTGTGCGCCTTGACGTGGGGCCGCATCCGTGGGCCGGGAAGCGCCGCTGCCATGTCGGCGATGTTGGCGTCGAGCGCGTCGGCGTCGACGAGCAGCGCCGGGGTGGTGAGGTCGTTGACGGTCATGGCCCGAGTACCCGCTCCAGGTAGGCGTTCGTGAACCGGCGTTCGGGGTCGAGCTTGTCCCGCAGCGCGACGAAGTTGTCGAACTCCGGGTAGCGCTCGCGCAGCGACGCCGCGGTCTGCGTGTGCAGCTTGCCCCAGTGCGGGCGACCACCCAGCCCCGACATGATCGCCTCGACGGCGCCGAAGTAGGCGTCGTGGGGCTGGCCGCGGTGCACATGGACGGCGATGTAGGCGCTGTCGCGGCCCGACGCCGTGGACAGCGGGATGTCGTCGGCTGCGGCGAACCGCACCTCCACCGGGAACATGACGCCCTGGGCGTGCCGGTCGACCGCCGCCCGCAACGCCGCGAGCGCCTCGTGGATCGCCGCCCGCGGGATCGCGTACTCCATCTCGACGAACCGCACCCGACGTGGGCTCACGAACACCCGGTACGAGCGGTCGACGTACTCCGACGCGGCGAACTGGGAGGCGACCAGCCGGTTCATCCGCGGCACGAGCGCGGGAACGACGTCACCGATCCGGCAGGCCAGCCCGAACACCCCGTTGGTGATGAGCTCCTCACCGACGAACTCGGCCATCCGCGTCCGCACGGGACCGGTCGCCTCGGTGCGGTTGTTGCTCTTGGCGGCGGCGATGTCGGTGTGCGGGAACCAGAAGAACTCGAAGTGCTCGTTCTCCGCCACATGCCGATCCAGGTCGGCGAGCACGCCGTCGAACGGCAGGCCCTCCTCCCTGGCGTGCAAACGGAACGCGGGTTCGGTCTGCAGCGTGACGCCGACCAGCACGCCGAGCGCGCCCAGTCCGACCCTGGCGGCCGCGAAGACGTCGGCGTTCTCGGTGGGAGAGCAGGTCAGGACCCGCCCGTCGGCCAGCACCATCTCGAGCCCGCGGACCTGGCCCGCGATGCCGGTCAGCCCGGCGCCGGTGCCGTGGGTGCCGGTGGAGATCGCCCCGGCGATGGTCTGGGCGTCGATGTCACCGAGGTTGGGCATCGACAGCCCACGCGCCCACAGCAGCGCGTTCAGCTCGCGCAGGCGCAACCCGGCCGGCACGGTGACGAGGTTGGTGGCCGGGTCGACGCGCAGGTGGGCCGGGTCACCCGGCACCACAACCGCAACGTCCTCCGGCACGCCGATCGCCGTGAACGAGTGCCCGGATCCCAGCGCCTTGACCTTCGACCCGTCGCGCTGGGCCGCGCTGACGGCAGCGACCACATCCTCGACGGTGCGCGCCACGACCGTGCGCTTCGGATCCGTCCGCTGGTTCCCGGCCCAGTTGTGCCAGGTCATCCTGATGCCTCCACAGATGTCTCGACGCCCGTGCCCGAGGTGCCGAGCCCGGCCGTCCCGTCCTTGAGCCGGCGCCGCAGCGCGACCACGTACCAGATTCCCGCCAGTGCCAGCCCGCCGAGCACGACGTAGTCGGCCGAGCGGAAGTTCTCCGGGATCGCCAGCGACGCCACCACCGCCAGGATCCACAGCAGCGCGAGCACCGCGATCGGGATGCCCGCCGCACCCAGCCGGAACCCGCCATCGCCCAGCGCCACGATCCGGGGGCGCCGGATCAGGTAGGCGACGACGGTCAGCAGGTAGACGAGGTAGGGCACGAGCGCCGTCGCCCCCACGAGCACGCCGAACGCGTCCCCGTCGGCGGCGCCGTAGCCCAGCAGCACCAGGCAGATCACGAGTGCGGTCACCAGCGCGGCGACCGGGGTGCCGGTGCCCCCGTTGACGCGCCGTAGCAGGCCGGAGAACGGGAGCATGCCGTCGCGGGCCATCGCGAAGATCAGCCGCGAACCGGCGGCCGCCCCGACCACGCAGAGCGCGAACATCGAGAACACCACGACCGCGAGGAACACCTTGGTGACCACCGGGCCGAGCCAGAACTCGGCGATGAACGCCAGCGGGACGGGCGAGGCCTGCGCGCCGGGCAGATCGGGGATCGCCAGTGTGAAACCGACCAGCGCGACCATCCCAAGCACCCCGGAGATCACGACCGACAGCAGCATCGCGCGCGGCACCGTGCGCCGCGCGTCGATCGCCTCCTCGCCGAGGTCGGCGGCCGCCTCGAACCCGACGAGCGTGAAGATGCCGATCAGCGCACCGCCGACGACCGCCTCCATCGGGCCCGCCTCGGTGGCCGTGGTGAACAGGAAGCCGTAGCCGTGGCCGCCACCGGGGACGTCGGCACCACCGCGCACCCACGCGAGGTAGACGACGACGCTGAGCACCACGGTGCCGATGATCTCGGCGAACACCGCGATGTTGTTGACCCGCGCGGCGAGCTGCACCCGCACGATGTTGATCAGGTACGCCAGCACGAGCGCCAGCGCCGCGATGAACACGAGCAGCCGGCCGTCGCCCGCGTCGAGACCGAGGACGGTGGCGGTGAGCGGAGCCAGGCCCAGCAGCATGATCCCGGGCTGCCCGACTGCGCCGTAGAGGATGCCGATGGCCCCGACGACGTAGCCGAACCGGGGCCCGATCAGGCGGGCGGCCCACTGGTAGGCGGCACCGGCGAGCGGGATGTGGCCGGCCAGTTCGGCCAGCACGAGCGCGACCAGGAACTGGCCCACCACCGCGACGGGCCAGAGCCACACCGCGGCCGGGCCCAGCTCGGTCAGGCCGTAGGCATAGTTGAGGAAGATCCCCGTGGTGATGGAGATGATCGAGAAGGCGACCGCGAACAGTGCGAACTTGCGCAGAACGCGTGGCAACTGGGATGCATAGCCGAACTCGGTGCCGGAATCGCTCATGCTCACTCCCGGGGGTCTCGGACCTCGCATGAGAGTGCGATCTGCGGCACACTATGTCAAGCGTCCTGGACGTGCGTCCCAGAAGGAGGAGGCGGAATGGCTCGCATTTCCGCTCTGGTCCGTCGCAAGCAGCTGGTCGACGCCGCGTTCCGCGTGATCCGCAACGAGGGGTTCCAGGCCGCCACCACCCGGCGTGTGTGCGCCGAGGCGGGCGCGTCGCTCGCGGCGTTCCACTACTGCTTCTCCTCCAAGGAGGAGATGCTCGTCGAGCTGACCGAGCAGACGGTGGCCGAGCTCGTCGGCGCGCAGGTCGACGCCGTGGAGATCCGCGGCACGGCGGCCGAGTCGCTGCAGGCGTCACTGCGGTTCTACTGGTCGACGGTCGAGGCCGAGCCGGGCCGCGAGGCCGTGCTGATGGCCCTCACCCAGCAGTCCCTCAACGATCCCGCACTCGCGGGCATCGCCGAGAAGCAGTACGAGGCCTACCGGCGGGTCGCGATGGAGACGCTCGTCCAGATCGCCGACGGCTGCAACGTCACCTGGACGCTGCCGATGGACCAGCTGGCCCGGATGATCATCGTCGTCACCGACGGGGTCACGCTCGGCTGGCTGGTGGACAAGGACGGTGAGGCCGCGGTGGCCGCACTCGACGCCTTCGCGCTCGGGCTGGCCGGGTACGCGGTGGCTAGGGATTGACCTCCCGCCTGCCGCGCAGCTCGCTCTTCGCCGCCTCGACCTCCGCGGTCCGACCGTGCCGGGCGAAGTGGTCGAGCGGGACCGTCAGGAACAGCGCCGTGGCCTGTGCGGCGATCGGTCCGTCCGGATCGTCGAGATGGGCGTCGCCGCTGACCCACAGCTTGCGACCGTCCCGGCCGTCGAGACGGCACATCAGGTGCAGCGTGGTGCCCACCGGGACCGGGCGCCGGAACTCGGTCTGCAGGCTCGCCGTGACGGCAGGCTCGCGGGTGAACACCTGCAGCGCACCCAGCGCTTCGTCGAAGGCAGCGGCGATCAGACCGCCGTGCGCGAGTCCGGGCGCGCCCTGGTGCCTCGGATCCACCTGGAACACGCCGTGGACCGAGACTCCCTCGCCGGTGGTGAAGCGCAGTCGCAGCCCACAAGCCAGCTCGCCACAGGCGAAGCAGCCCGAGTAGTGCATCGGCAGCGCGGTGCCCGGCGGCGGCGACTGCGGGTGCGGTGCGGGTGGCAACAGGTGGGACGGGGCGGCGAGACTCACCTTCGGACCGTAACCCGCGGTACGCACACCCGCCGCGCGGCGTGACCGGCGCTACGTCGCGGACACCTCCGGAATGCCAGGAGGGCGTCCCTCCAGACGTTCAGCGTCAGCAGGGCGTCCCTCCTGACGTTCGGCGTGACGTTAGGAAGGCCACCATGCTGTGCTGCGGACCCGGGCGGCCGGGCAAGATGCCGGCATGGCCGACACAGCTGTCCGCACCGAGATCACCGACCGCGTCGCCGTCCTCACGGTGTCCAATCCCGAGCGGCGCAACGCGATGAACATCGAGCTGTCCGCCAAGCTCGTCGATGCCGTGCGCGCCGCGGAGGGCGATCCCGGCGTCGGCGCGATCGTGATCACCGGCGAGGAGCCCGCGTTCTGCGCGGGTGGCGACCTCGCCGAGCTAGCCACGGCCGATCCCGCGACGCTGCGCACCGTCTACTCCGGCTTCCTGGCGGTCGCCGAGTCCCCGCTGCCCACGATCGCCGCCGTCAACGGGGCGGCCGTCGGGGCGGGCCTCAACCTGGCGCTGGCCTGCGACCTGCGCCTCGCCGGCCCGCGCGCGAAGTTCGACGCCCGGTTCCTGCAGCTCGGCCTGCACCCCGGCGGCGGCTACACCTGGATGGCGCAGCGCGTGCTCGGCGCCCAGGGCGCGGCGGCGATCACCCTGTTCGGCGAGGCCGTCGACGCCGCGGAGGCGCTCCGGATCGGCCTCGTCCACCGCGTCGCCGACGACGTCGTGGCCGCGGCCGTCGAGATGGCCGGGCGCGCCGCCGCCGCCCCGCGCGACCTCGTGATCACCACCAAGGCCACGCTGCGCCTGACCGCCGGCATGACGTCGCAGGCCGACGCGGTGGACGTCGAGGTGCGCGCGCAGGCCGAATCGGTGCGCTCCCCGGAGTTCCGGGAACGGCTCGCCGCGCTGCAGGCGCGCATCAGCCGTTCGGCGTAACGACGGCCCGCGCGGCCCCGACCGTACGGGTGGATTTCCGCGCAACCGAACGGCCCGTGTGACATCTACGGGGCGCGGGGGTAATTGTCCGGACCAAGAGCTAATCTCCATAGGCGACCCTCACCACCCCTCGACCCGAGGACCGACCCCGAATGACTTCTGACACCGCCGTCGACCACCCCACTGACCCGTCCTCGAAC
The DNA here is from genome assembly GCF_042653605.1 of Pseudonocardia sp. GCM10023141. NCBI lineage: Bacteria > Bacillati > Actinomycetota > Actinomycetes > Pseudonocardiales > Pseudonocardiaceae > Pseudonocardia > Pseudonocardia sp. GCM10023141. The sequence goes on along the minus strand of NZ_JBHSIR010000008.1, from coordinate 77,243 downwards.
GGGCACGGCGGCGGCGGACGTGAAGTGCAAAAGCGTGATCGCGTGGTCATCCGGTTCGCGGGTGACTCGGGCGACGGCATGCAGCTCACCGGCGATCGATTCACCTCCGAGACCGCGGCGTTCGGCAACGACCTCTCGACGCTGCCCAACTTCCCCGCCGAGATCCGGGCGCCTGCCGGCACCCTGCCCGGCGTGTCGTCGTTCCAGCTGCACTTCGCCAACTACGACATCGTGACGCCGGGCGATCGCCCCGACGTGCTGGTGGCGATGAACCCGGCCGCGCTCAAGGCCAACATCGCCGATCTCCCGCGCGGCGGCATCCTCATCGTCAACACCGACGAGTTCAGCAAGCGCAACCTCACCAAGGTCGGCTACGACGCCAACCCGCTCGAGGACGGCACCCTCGAGGAGCAGTACCAGGTGCACCCGATCGCGATGGCCACGCTCACGCGCGGCGCGCTCGAGGAGACCGGGCTGTCGAAGAAGGATGCCGAACGCGCGAAGAACATGTTCGCGCTCGGGCTCCTGTCGTGGATGTACCACCGGCCCAGCGAAGGCACCGAGCGCTTCCTGCGGGAGAAGTTCGCACGCCGCCCCGATCTCGCCGAGGCCAACATCCTGGCGTTCCGCGCCGGCCACGCCTTCGGTGAGACCACGGAGTCGTTCGCGGTCACCTACGAGGTCGAGCCGGCCCCGCTGCCCACGGGCACCTACCGCCAGATCACCGGCAACACCGCACTCGCCTACGGTCTCGTGGCGGCCGGCCAGATCAGCGGCCTGCCGGTGTTCCTCGGCTCGTACCCGATCACCCCGGCGTCCGACATCCTCCACGAGCTGTCCAAGCACAAGGCCTTCAACGTCACCACGTTCCAGGCCGAGGACGAGATCTCCGGGGTCGGCGCGGCGCTGGGCGCATCGTTCGGCGGGGCGCTGGGTGTCACCACCACGTCCGGCCCCGGCGTCTCACTCAAGTCCGAGACGATCGGGCTCGCGGTGGCTCTGGAGCTCCCGCTGCTGGTCGTCGACGTGCAGCGCGGTGGCCCGTCCACCGGCCTGCCCACCAAGACCGAGCAGGCCGATCTGCTGCAGGCCATGTTCGGCCGCAACGGTGAGGCGCCGCTGCCGATCATCGCGCCGCGCAGCCCCGGCGACTGCTTCGCTGCGGCGGTCGAGGCCGCAGCGATCGCGGTCAAGTACCGCACGCCGGTGATGATCCTCTCCGACGGGTCACTGGCCAACGGTTCCGAGCCGTGGAAGGTGCCGGCCGTCGACACGCTCGGCACGATCGACCCCGATTTCGCCACCGAGGTGAACGCCCCCGACGGCTCCGGCGAGTACTGGCCGTACCTGCGCGACCACGACACGCTGGCCCGCCCGTGGGCGATCCCGGGCACCAAGGGGCTGGAGCACCGGATCGGCGGCCTGGAGAAGGCCGACGGTCGCGGCAGCATCTCCTACGACCCCGACAACCACGACCGCATGGTCCGGCTGCGAGCCGCCAAGATCGACGGCATCACGGTGCCCGACATCGAGGTCGACGACCCCGACGGCGATGCCGAGCTGCTCGTGCTCGGGTGGGGCTCCACCTACGGCCCGATCGTCGCCGGCGCCCGTCGCATCAGGGCGATGGGCCGCAGCGTCGCGCTCACGCACCTGCGCAACCTGCACCCGTTGCCGGCCAACCTCGGTGAGGTGCTCGCCCGGTACAAGACGGTGCTGGTGCCCGAGATGAACCTGGGCCAGCTGTCGCTGCTGCTGCGGGCCCGCTACCTCGTCGACGTCAAGAGCTACACGAAGGTCTCCGGCCTTCCGTTCAAGGCCGAAGAGCTGCAGGACCTGTTCCTGGACTACCTCAACGGGGTGCATGCACGATGACCGCACTTGACCTGGGACTGCCGACGATCGGTGGCGGCCTCGCCGGGGTCCCCACCACCGAGGACAAGCAGACCGCCAAGGACTTCACCTCCGACCAGGAGGTGCGCTGGTGCCCGGGCTGCGGCGACTACGCCGTGCTCGCCGCCGTGCGCCAGTTCCTGCCCACGCTCGGCATCAAGCGCGAGAACACCGTCTTCGTCTCGGGCATCGGCTGCTCGTCGCGGTTCCCGTACTACCTCAACACCTACGGCATGCACTCGATCCACGGGCGCGCGCCGACCATCGCCACCGGCCTCGCGGTGTCGCGACCTGACCTTTCAGTGTGGGTCGTCACGGGTGACGGCGACGCGCTCTCGATCGGTGGCAACCACCTGATCCACGCGCTGCGCCGCAACGTCAACCTCAAGATCCTGCTGTTCAACAACCGGATCTACGGGCTGACCAAGGGTCAGTACTCGCCCACATCGGAGGAGGGGAAGGTCACCAAGTCCACCCCCTTCGGCTCGGTCGACCACCCGTTCAACCCGATCTCGCTGGCGCTGGGCGCCGAGGCCACCTTCATCGGCCGCGCGCTCGACTCCGACCGCAAGGGCCTCACCGAGGTGCTCGGTGCCGCTGCCGCCCACCGCGGCAGCGCGCTCGTGGAGATCTTCCAGGACTGCCCGATCTTCAACGACGGTTCGTTCGACGTGCTCCGCAAGGGTGACGACGCCGCCACGCGCGTCATCCCGGTGCGCCATGGCGAGCCGATGCGCTTCGGACCCGATGGCTCCCACGCCGTGGTGCGCGACGGGTTCGGGCTGCGCGTCGCCAAGACCGACGAGATCGACGAGTCCGACATCGTCGTGCACGACGAGGCCGACCACAACCTCGCCTTCGCCCTGTCCCGGCTGTCGGACCAGGACCTCACCCACACCGTCACGGGCATCTTCCGCAACGTCGAACGCACCACCTACGACGACGCGGTCCGCGCCCAGGTCAACCACGAGCGGGAGACGCGCTCCCCCGACCTGCAGGCGCTGCTCAACGGCCGCGACACCTGGACCGTCGCCGGCTGATCCACCGCGTACACCCTCGAGCCTCCGGGCACATGTTCCGACATGTGCGCGGAGGCTCTTCGGTGTGCGCAGTCAGGTGTGAGCAGCCAGGTGTGCGCGGTCAGGCGCGGAAGCCGGCCGCCTCCGCGTCGTCGACCGAGCGGAACCAGAGGTCGGCCCGGGTGCGCGCGTAGTACGGGGACTCCGGCGTGAAGTAGCGCTTGGAGCCGAGGTGCGCCTTGACCTGGTGCGCCGCCGAGGGTGACGCGCCGTCGGCGCCCGGCATGACCGACGGCCCCGCAGCATCGGCGGCTGCCGCACCCGACGACCCGTTCAGCGTCGCGGCCACCACCGCGGCCGCCGCGGCGCCCACCCCGGCCGGCGGGAGCGTCGAATCGAGCGCCGCCAGTGCCGAGTCGGCAGGCTCCCGGCGAGCGTCGGCTGACGGCGCAGGGGGCTCGGGCGCAGGAGATTCGGGCGCAGGAGATTCGGGCGCAGGGGACTCCGGGGCTACCTGTTCCGGCAACGCGACGGTGGGACCGTCGACGGGTACCGGTTCGGATGCAGGGTCCGCCGGGACGGTCGCCACACCAGCGGTCGGCTGGGAGTCGGCGGGTTGGTCGGGCTTCGGCTCCACAGGGATCAGCTCGGCAGCGGATGGCTCGGCAGCGGATGGCTCGGTGGCGGGAGGCTCGGTGGCGGGCGGCTCGGTCCCGTCGCGGTCGACCGGCTCCGGCCCATCGGGCTCCGGCCCATCGGGCTCGACAGCCTCGGGCTCCACAGCGGCCGGCTCCACAGCGGCCGGCTCGGCCACCGCCGATGCCACCGGTTCGACCGTAACGGGACCGCTGTCCGCCGCTGCGGGCGGCTCGACGGCCGCGGGCCCATCGCCGTCACCCGGATCCGTCTCACTCGCAGCAGGCTCCACGGCGGCCGGCTCTTCGGCGGCCAGCTCCTCGGCGGCCGGCTCCTCGGCGGCCGGCTCCTCGGCGGCCGGCTCCTCGGGCGCCCTGCCGGCTGCCGCGGCCAGCAACGGGAGGTCGGAGTCCTCCGTCGTCTCGTCATCGGCCGGCGCCGGGCCGGTGGCGGCGATCGGGACGCTCCCAGCGTCCGGCTCGGGCGCCTCGGTCGCGGTGGGCTCCGGTCCCTTCCCCCGGCGCGCCACGACGATCAGCGCCCCGGCCACGACGACGAGAACAGCCAGCACCACCAGCACCCACACCGCACCCGACACGACCAGCCCCCTCGTCCCACCCCAACGCGTCAGCGGATGAAACCACGAATCAGGTCCGCGACGGCCGTTCGTCATCCCCCATGTCCACGGGACCACCCTGCGCGGGGATGTCGGGTCGCGTGACCCGCGCGACCCCGAGCAGGTCCAGCGCCCCCGTTGCCGTGACCCCGGGGCCCGCCTTCGGGGGCCCGCCGCCGCGCCCGTCGAGCGCGGCGAGCGCAGGGTCCACCGCCGGTGGCGGGTCCGACGGTTCCGGCCGATCGTTGCCGAGCGCCATCGCTGCCAGGTGCGCCGATTCCCAGTCGGACCCGGCCACCGGGTCCGGCGCCCACCGTGTCCCCGCGACGGTGCTGCGTGCCGCGCCGCGCTGCGGCATCACGAAGGCCAGCCAGGTCACGGTCGCACCGGCGAGGAAGGCGATCACACACAGGACCCACACCTGACCGAGCAGCCAGCCCATGAGCGTTCCTCCTACGTGACGGTGATCTCGACCCGGCGGCTGGCCGCCGGAGTGGCGAGCGGGCGGGTGTCGCCGTGGCCCGTTGCCGTGATGCGGGCGCGCTCCACGCCGGCGGCCTCGAGCGCGTCCGCGACCACCGTGGCGCGCTGCTCCGAGAGGCGTTGCGCCGTCTCCGCCGGTCCGGGAGTGTCGGCGACGAACCCGTCGACAGCAACGGGAGCCGCAGGCTCCGCCGCCAGAAGCCTGCCGACCGCGGCCGCGGCCGTCGCCGCGGAACCGGAGAGTTCCGCGCTGTCGGCCCCGAAGGTGATCGGATTCGCCGCCAGCACCGCCGCAACCCGGTCGACGAGCTGCTGTCGCGCCGCCGGGCTCAGCGCCGCCGGACCTCCGGGTGTGGTGGGCAGCGCCCCGGTGGGGGCCGTACCCATCGGGGCGGGTTCGGGCTGCTGCGCAGCCTCACCGATCCGGACGGCACGGACGCCGGGGAGGTCAGCGACGGCAGCAGCGGCCTCCTGCTCCATCCCGCGGGGCACCGCGTCGAGTCGCACGTCGCGGCCGGTCACCGCCACGGTGATCGACCCGAGACCGGCGCCTTCGAGCGCCGACGTGGCCCGCTCGCCGATGTCGGCCGACAGCTGCGGTCCCGGCCACAGCAGCGTCACCGCGGCCAGTGCCGCCGGGACGAGGATGAGCGCGGCGAACCACCACACCGTGGCACGGCGCTGGCCGGAGCCGGGCTCGACCACATGACCTCCACCCGTGTTCGTGTGGCTGCAGAGTGTGAAACTCTTCCATCCGCATCACAGATAGATAACGTAGCGGTAACGGATCGTGCAGACCTGCGCAAATATGCCAGTGACGCGGCTCACTACGGCCGGATCCGGTGCCGGGTGTTCTGATGGGCGGGTGCCACCGACGCCCCCGATCGACCGACGCGGCGTCGCGCTGGGCTTCGCTGCCCACTTCGCGTGGGGGTTGTTCCCGGCGTTCTGGCCGCTGCTCGACCCGGCTGCGCCGGTCGAGGTGCTCGCCCACCGGATCCTGTGGACGCTCGTGCTGATGGCGGCCGTCCTGACCGTCCGTCGCGGCTGGGGCGAGCTGCGGGCGCTGTCGCTGCGGGGCTGGGTCATCGTCGCCGCTGCGGCCGTGTGCATCGCCGTCAACTGGGGTGTGTTCATCTACGGCGTCTCGATCGACCACGTCGTCGAGGTGGCGCTCGGCTACTACATGAGCCCGCTGGTCAGCGTCCTGCTCGGCGTGGTGGTGCTGCGCGAACGCCCCCGGCCGGCGCAGTGGGTCGCACTCGTGATCGCCACCGCGGCCGTCGTCGTGATCGCCGTCGAGACCGGCGGCCCGCCATGGCTGGGCCTGGTGCTCGCCATGAGCTTCGGCATCTACGGACTGCTGAAGAAGACCGTGCCGCTGACGTCGGCCACCAGCCTCACCGCGGAGGGGATCGTCCTCGGGATCCCCGCGCTGGCGCTCGTCGTCGTGATGCAGGCGGTGGGTACCGGCACCCTGACCGGGCACGGCGCGTGGCACGTGGTGCTGCTGATGGCCGCGGGCCCGGTCACCGCGGTGCCCCTGCTGCTCTACGGGGCCGGGGCCCGCCGGATCCCGCTCGCGACGCTCGGCACGCTGGCGTACCTGACCCCCACCCTGCAGTTCCTGTGGGGCTGGCTCGTGGTCGGGGAGGCGATGCCCGCGGGCCGCTGGGTCGGGTTCGGACTGGTCTGGGTGGCACTGGCCGTGTTCACCGTCGACCTGGTCCGCTCCACCCGCGCCACACCCGTACCCGCCGTAGCGCCGCGGGTGGGCACCGGCTGACCCGACTCGCGGTGCACTTGAGCCCGACTCGCGGTGCAAGCCGTCCCGACTCGCGGTGCTGTTGAGCCCCACTCGCGGTGCGTTTCATCGCAACTCGCGGTGCGTTTCATCGCAACTCGCGGTGCGTTTCATCGCAACTCGCGGGCCCATCCATCGCAACTCGCGCGCAGGGCTGGCCCACACCACCGCGAGTTGCGACAGAACGGCCCGCGAGTTGCGACAGAACGGTCCGCGAGTTGCGACAGAACGGCCCGCGAGTTGGGGTGGAATGCTCGCGGATCGGTCAGCCGGTGCGGTCGATGACGAACGTTGTGAGCGAGGCCATCGCGTCCGACGCCGCGCAGGACGGGAGCTTGCCCAGCTCGGCGCGCGCGGCGGCGGCCTGGTCGGCCAGGACGTCGCGCGCCCTGGCCAGCCCGCTGCCGGCCCGCAGGAGGGTGAGGGCCTCGTCGATCTCGGCGTCGTCGGTGATCGGGCGGGCGAGCAGCGCGCGGAGGCGGTCGGCGTCGGGGCCGGTCTCCTGCAGCGCGTAGAGCATCGGCAGCGTCTGGACGCCCTCGCGCAGGTCGGTGCCGGGGGTCTTGCCCGAGCTGTCGGACGCCGAGGCGATGTCGATGACGTCGTCGGAGATCTGGAACGCCGTGCCGATGATGGCGCCGAACCGCTGCAGCGAGTCGACGTGCTCCTGCGGGCAACCGGCGAACATCCCGCCGTAGCGCCCGGAGGTGGCGATGAGCGACCCGGTCTTCTCCGCGACGACCGTGAGGTAGTGCTCGACGGGGTCCTCGCCGGCAGCGGGCCCCTTGGTCTCGCGCATCTGGCCCGTGACGAGCTCGGCGAACGTCTCGGCGATGATCCGCACCGCGTCCGGGCCCAGGTCGGCAACCAGGCGCGAGGCGTGGGCGAAGAGGAAGTCGCCGGTGAGGATCGCGACGGTGTTGTCCCAGCGCGCGTTGGCGCTCTCCGCACCCCGGCGCATGGTGGCCGAGTCCATGACGTCGTCGTGGTAGAGCGTGGCCAGGTGGATCAGCTCGACGACGGCCGCGGCGGTGATCACCTCGTCGGAGTCGGGCCGCGGTCCCATCTGCGCCCCGATCAGGGTGAACAGCGGGCGGAACCGCTTGCCACCCGCATCGATCAGGTGCAGCGACGTCTCCGTGACGAAGCGGTAGTCGCTGTGCACCTCGCGGTGCAGCAGCTCCTCGACGCGCACGAGGCCGGCCTCGGTGACCGCCGCCAGCGTCGCATCACCGAGATCGACGCCAGCGATCACGTTGCTGTTCACGCGTCCTCCTCGGTGCCGTTCGCCGGCGGCGGCACTGCCGCTTCCGTGTCTGCGCTCAGGTTCGCTGGCCGAATCACACCCACCAGACTACGAATCAGCTGACGAAGGTGCCTCCGGCGGCCCACCCCAATGCGAGTGTCGGCACGATCCCGAGCAGCAGGGTGATGAGGACGCCGAGCGTGATGGCCGCCGTGGTGAACGCTCCCGGCACCGTGACGGTGGGCCCGTCCGGGGCCGGCTCGCTGAAGTACATGAGCACGATCACGCGGATGTAGAAGAACGCGGCGACCGCGCTGGCGATCAACGCGATGACCACCAGCCCACCCATCCCGGCGCTCAGGCCAGCCGCGAAGACGGCGAACTTGGCGGTGAAACCGCTGGTCAGCGGGATGCCAGCGAGTGCGAGCAGCAGGAACGTCATGACCGCGGCCACCACCGGCGACCGCTTGGCCAGGCCGGCCCACTGCGAGAGGTGGGTGGCCTCCCCGTCGGCGTTGCGCACCAGGCTGATCACACCGAAGATCGCGAGCGTGGTGAAGCCGTAGGCCAGCAGGTAGAACAGCGTGCCCGAGACGCCCTGTGTGGTGACGGACATCGCACCGATGAGCAGGAAGCCCGCGTGGGCGACCGACGAGTACGCCACCATGCGCTTGACGTCGGTCTGGGTGAGACCGATCACAGCGCCGATCACCATCGAGACGATGGCGACGGCCCAGAGCACGCCCTGCCACTCCCACTGCGTGTCGCCGAAGGCCACGTAGAGGACCCTCAGGATCCCGCCGAAGGCCGCGACCTTGGTGCAGGCCGCCATGAATGCGGTGACCGGCGTGGGGGCGCCCTGGTAGACGTCAGGGGTCCAGGTGTGGAACGGGCCGACGGAGCCCTTGAACAGCAGCCCCACCACGAGCATCGCCAGCCCGCCCAGCCGCAACGCGTCCGACGACGAGGAGACGGTGGCGACCGCGGAGATGTCGGACAGGCGCACCGAACCCGCGGCGCCGTACAGCAGCGCGACGCCGTAGAGGAAGAACGCCGACGCGAACGCGCCGAGCAGGAAGTACTTGACCGCCGCCTCCTGCGAGAGCAGCCGGCGGCGCCGCGCCAGCCCGCACATCAGGTACAGCGGCAGGCTCAGCACCTCGAGCGCGATGAACATCGTCAGCAGGTCGTTGGCCGCGACGAACGTCATCATCCCGGCCAGTGCGAACAGCGTGAACGGGAAGACCTCGGTCTGCATGGTGGGCGCCTGGCCGACCATGCCGTAGGAGCGGTCCTCGGGGTCGTCCCCGATCGCGACCCCGCCGCCGGTGCCGCCACCGGCAACGGCGGCGCGCGCCGCCGACGAGGCGACGAAGGCGCCGCCCGGCTCGACGGACCGGTCGGCGATCAGCAGGATGCTGCCGAGCCCCAGCGCCAGCAGGGTGCCCCACAGGAACAGCGTGGGGCGGTCCACGGCCAGCGCGTCGGCCAGCGTGGTGATGCCGCTGGGGCTGCCACCGGCGTAGAGACCGAGCGCGAGCCCGGCCCCGGCGAGGGTGAGGATCGCGAGCGCCACCTGTGCCGGCCAGCGCTGGTGGCGCGGCAGGAACGCCTCCACCAGCACGGCGAGGCACGCACCGGTGAGCACGACGAGCAGCGGGGCGATGGCGCCGTAGTCGATCGGCGGCGCCTGCAGGGGCGCGGGCGCCTGCGCCAGGATGATCGTGATCACCGGGAAAGTCCTCCCACGGGCAGGTCCATGAGACCCACTTCTTTCAGGGTGGCACCCACCGACGGGGTGATGACGTCGAGCACCGGGCCGGGGAAGAACCCGATCACCAGGATCAGCACGATCAGCGGTGTGAGCACGGCGATCTCACGCTTGGAGAGATCCGGGAACCCGGAGCCGCCGCCCTTGTTCAGCGAGACGGACGGATCCAGCATCGTGCCGGGTCCACCGGCCCCGTCCAGCGCGGCGAGCACGGCCGAGCCACGCAGCGGCCCCTGCATCGTGCGCTGGTACACCCAGAGCACGTACAGCGCGGCGAAGATGATGCCGACCGTGGCGAGGATCGTGTAGACGGGCTCGCGCGGGTAGGAACCGACGAGCACCAGGAACTCGCTGATGAACGAGTTGGTGCCCGGCAGCGCCAGCGACGAGAGGCCCGCGACCAGGAACGTGCCGGCCAGCAGCGGCGCCACCTTGTGCACGCCGCCGTAGTCGCCCACCAGCCGCGAGCCGCCGCGGACGATCAGCAGGCCCACCACGATGAACAGCATCCCCGTGGAGATGCCGTGGTTGACCATGTAGAGCGTGGCGCCTGCGAAGGCCTGCGACGAGAAGGAGAAGATGCCCAGCGCGATGAAGCCGAAGTGGGCGATCGAGGTGTAGGCCACGAACCGCTTCATGTCGGTCTGCCCGACGGCCAGCAGCGCGCCGTAGAGGATGCCGATCACCGCGAGCGTCAGCACCAGCGGCGCGAGGCGCTGGCTGGCGAGGGGGAACAGCGGCAGGCAGTAGCGCAGGAAGCCGAACGTGCCGACCTTGTCGAGCACGCCGACCAGCAGCACGCCGGCCCCGACGGGGGCCTCGGCGGCCGAGTCGGGCAGCCAGGTGTGGAACGGCACGAGCGGCGCCTTGATCGCGAACGCGGCGAAGAAGCCGAGGAACAGCCAGATCTGCGTGGACTCCGGGACGCTCGCGGCCATCCGCTGCAGGTCGACCCAGGTGAACGTGCCCGCACCGAGCTTCTCGCCGCTGACGGCGAACAGCCCGATCACCGAGGCCAGCATGATCAACCCGCCGAGCAGCGAGTACAGGAAGAACTTCATCGCCGCGTACTGCCGGCGCGGGCCGCCGAAGCGCCCGATCATGAAGTACATCGGGATGAGCATGGCCTCGAAGAACACGTAGAACAGGAAGACGTCGGTGGCCGCGAAGACGCCGACGAGCAGGCCCTGCGCGGCCAGCAGGAGCGAGAAGAACCCGGAGACCGTGCGGCCCTCGGGGAGCTTCTCCTCCCACGAGAACGCCAGGACGATCGGCACCAGCACCGCGATCAGGGCGAGCATCACCAGCGCGATGCCGTCGATGCCCAGCGCGAAGTGCGTGCCGAACGCGGGGATCCACTCCACCGACAGCTCGAGCTGGAACCGCGCGCCACCGGCCGCGGCGGGCACCGAGTAGGAGAACCAGACGACCGCGGTGAGCACGAGCTCGACCAGCGCGAACCCGAGCGCGACGAACTTGGCCGTGCGCGGGTCACCCTTCAGCGGCGCCACCACCAGCGAGCCGACGAGCGGCAGCATCAGCAGGATCAGCAGGAGCACGCTTCCTCCGGTGTTCATGCGAACCGCACAGCGAGCAGCGCCGCGACGACGAGCACCGAGCCGCCGAGCATCGAGAGCGCGTAGGACCGGACGAACCCGGTCTGCAACCTTCTCAGCCGCCCGGAACTGCCGCCCAGCAGCGCCGCGGCGCCGTTGACGATGCCGTCGACGCCCCGGTTGTCGAGGAAGACGAGCGCGCGGGCGAGCCAGGTGCCGGGGCGGGCGATGAGCGCCTCGTTGACGGCGTTGGCGTACAGGTCGCGGCGGGCGGCCTGCACCGGGAACGACACGCGGGCCGGCCGCTCCACCGGGGTGGGCCTGCGCCCGACCACGAGGTAGGCGATCAGGACGCCCAGCGCGGAGCACGCGAGCACGATCCACGACGCCGCGTGACCGACCGCGCCGCCCTCGCGCTCCTGCAGCTCCCCCAGCGACGGGGTGAGCCAGCCGGCGAGGGCGTGCCCGTTGGTCAGCAGGAAGCCGGCGAAGAGCGAACCGAAGGCCAGCAGGATCATCGGCGCCGTCATCGACCACGGCGACTCGTGCGGGTGGTAGTCCTTGGCGGGCTCCCCGTTCAGCTCCGGGCTCTGGAGCTTCTCCCAGCGCCGCTCACCGAAGAACGTCATGATCATCAGGCGCGTCATGTAGAAGGCGGTGAGCCCGGCCGCGACCGTGGCCGCGATCCCGAACACCCAGCCCTGCCAGCCCGGGGCGGTGAAGGCCGCCTCGATGATGGCGTCCTTGGTGAAGAAGCCCGACAGACCCGGGAAGCCGATCAGTGCGAGGTAGCCCAGCCCGAAGGTGACGAACGTGATGGGCATCTTCCGCCACAGGCCGCCGTAGTGGCGCATGTCGACGTTGTCGTTCATCGCGTGCATGACCGAACCGGCCCCGAGGAACAGCCCGGCCTTGAAGAAGCCGTGTGCCAGCAGGTGGGCGATGCCCAGCGCGTAGCCCACCGGGCCGAGCCCGACGGCCAGGATCATGTAGCCGATCTGGCTGACCGTGGAGTACGCCAGCACCTTCTTGATGTCGTCGTAGGCGCAACCGATGATCGCGCCGATCAGCAGCGTGACGCCACCGACCAGCATGACGATCAGCCGGCCCGACTCGGACAGGTTGTAGATCGGGTTGCAGCGGGCGATGAGGTACACGCCCGCGGTGACCATCGTTGCCGCGTGGATCAGGGCCGAGACCGGGGTCGGGCCCTCCATCGCGTCGGGCAGCCAGGCCTGCAGCGGGAACTGGCCGGACTTGCCACAGGCACCGAGCAGCAGGAGCACGGTGATGGCCACCAGCGCTGCGGGCGGCACCTGACCGATGCGCTCGAAGACCTCGGTGTACTGCAGCGTGCCGAGCTGGGTCCAGAGGATGAAGATGGCCAGCGCGAGCCCCACGTCACCGACGCGGTTCATCAGGAACGCCTTCTTGGCGGCCGTGGCCGCGGACGGGCGGTCCTGGTAGAAGCCGATCAGCAGGTAGGACGCCAGACCGACGCCCTCCCAGCCGAGGTAGAGCATCACGAAGTTGTTGCCCAGCACCAGTATGAGCATCGCGGCGACGAACAGGTTGAGCTGCGCGAAGAACCGGCGACGGCTTGGGTCCCCAGGATTGTCACTGCTCATGTAGCCGACCGAGTAGATGTGGATCAGCGACCCGACACCGGTGATGAGCAGCACGAACGTCAGCGACAGCGGATCGAGCCGCAGTCCGAAGTCGACGTGCAGGTTGCCGACCGCGATCCAGTCGAACAACCTCAGCTCGACGGTACGACCGGCCGCGGCCTGCCCGATCGTCTGGAAGAAGATGACGAGTCCGAGCACGAAGGACGCGACGACGGTGAGCACGCCGAGCCAGTGGCCCCACCTGTTCGACCGCCGACCGGCGACGAACAACACCAGTGCGCCGAGCGCGGGCAGCACGAACAGCAGCCAGGCCAGGGAGGCGGCACCGGTGGCGTGACCGACCTCGGGGAGTTCGGTCACGAGGTCACCTCACGTGAGCTTGGGCTGAGCACGGGGAGCACTCCTTGATCCGTGTACGGGCGAGCCGTGTCCTGCATCGGACTCAGTACTTGAGCAGGTTCGCGTCGTCGACCGACGCGGTCCGGCGGGTGCGGAAGATCGACATGATGATGGCGAGGCCGACCACGACCTCGGCGGCGGCCACGACCATCACGAAGAAGGCCATCACCTGACCGTCGAGCGTGCCGTGCATGCGGGAGAACGTGACCAGCGTCAGGTTCACGGCGTTGAGCATCAGCTCGACGCACATGAACACGACGATGGCGTTGCGCCGCACCAGCACGCCGACCGCACCGATGGCGAACAGCAGCGCGGACAGCAGCAGGTAGTAGGTGGGGCTCATGAGGTGGTGTCCTCGGACTCGGGGCGACCGCCGGTGAGGGCGTGCGCATCCGGATGCGGCGCGTCGAACGGCTCCACCGGCGTGGCATCGATGATCGCCGAGATGGACTCCGGCGCGATCGACCCGTCGGGCAGCAGCGCGGGCACGGCCACCGAGTTGCCGGTGGCGAAGACACCCGGACCGGGCAGCGGCGAGATGCGGTCGTGCTCACCGCGCAGCCGGGCCTCGACCGTGGCGCGCTGGCCGCGCTTGGCGTGGCCCCGCGACTGCGCGAACGCCAGCACCATGGCCCCCAGCGCCGCCGTGATCAGCAGCGCCGAGGTGAGCTCGAACGCGAACAGGTACTTGGTGAAGATCAGCGCGCCGAGCCCCGGGACGTTGCCGCCGGAGCCCGCGTTGCCGGCGGCCAGCCCGGTGGACGGGGCCGAGGTCAGCGAGCTGCCGAGCGCGCCGACCAGCAGCACGGCGAACCCGATGCCGAGCAGCAGCCCGGTGAGCCGCTGGCCGCGCAGCACCTCGACCACGGAATCGGAGCTGTCGCGACCGACGAGCATCAGCACGAACAGGAACAGCATCATCACGGCGCCCGTGTAGACGATGATCTGCACGAAGCCGAGGAACGGCGCCTGCTGCACGATGTAGAGCACGGCGAGCGAGAGCATCGTGGCGGCGAGCAGCAGCGCGGAGTGCACCGCGTTGCGGGCCAGCACCATGCCCAGCGCGCCGGCCAGCGCGACCGGTCCGAGGATCCAGAAGACGATCGCCTCGCCGGTGCTGACCGTGTCGGTCGCTCCGGCGGGCGCCTGGGCCAGGACCATCAGCCCGGCCTGCGCGAGCCCGTTCACTTGACCTGCTCCCCCACCGGATCACCAGCGGCGCCCTGACGCGCGAGCGTGGGCCCCTGCACGTAGTAGTCCTGCTCGTTCTCGCCCAGCCGCATCGGGTGCGGCGGCTGCTCCATGCCCGCGAGCAGCGGCGCGAGCAGCTGCTCCTTCGTGTAGATCAGGTCCTGCCGGTTGTCGTCGGCCATCTCGTAGAAGTTGGTCATCGTCAACGAGCGGGTGGGGCAGGCCTCGATGCACAGGCCGCAGCCGATGCAGCGCAGGTAGTTGATCTGGTAGACCGCGCCGTAGCGCTCCCCGGGTGAGTAGCGCGCTTCCTCGGTGTTGTCGCCGCCCTCGACGAAGATCGCGTCGGCCGGGCAGGCCCAGGCGCACAGCTCGCAGCCGACGCACTTCTCCAGCCCGTCCGGGTGCCGGTTGAGCTGGTGGCGACCGTGGTAGCGAGGTGCGGCCGGCGGGAAGTTCTCCGGGTACTCCTCGGTGACGACCTTCTTGAACATCGTCGAGAAGGTGACACCGAAGCCCTTGAAGAACTCAAACATCGTGGTTCTCCCCTGCATTGCCGGATGGCGAGGTGGAGGCCCCGCTGAGTGCAGCCTCTGGCGGCGCGGAGGCGTCGACGGACCGGGTGCGCAGCTTGTGGCGGGCCGGAGCGGGCACCCGCAGGTCCAGCGGTGGCACCGGGTAGTCCGATGCCACCTCCACCGTCTGCTCGACCGGACCTCGCCGGTCGGGCACCAGGAAGGCGATCACCAGCAGCACGGCCAGGACGATGCCCACCAGGATCAGCACCGCGTTGAGGCTGTAGCCCGAGGTGCGCAGCGCGCGGATCGCGAAGACCGTGAGGATCCAGAGCAGGCTGATCGGGACCAGGAACTTCCAGCCCAGCCGCATGAACTGGTCGTAGCGCAGCCGGGGCAGCGTGCCGCGCAGCCAGATGAACAGGAACAGGAAGATCGACATCTTGATGATGAAGGCCAGGAACTGGAACCAGCCCGAGTTGAACCCGTCCCACAGGCTCGGCAGCCACGGGATCTGGCCGCCGCCGAGGAACAGCGTGGTGGCCATCGCCGAGACCGTGACCATGTTGACGTACTCGGCCAGGAAGAACAGCGCGAACTTCAGCGACGAGTACTCGGTGTGGAAGCCGCCGACGAGCTCCGACTCCGCCTCCGGCAGGTCGAACGGCGCGCGGTTGGTCTCACCGACCATGGAGATCACGAACACCACGAAGCTGGGCGCCAGCAGCATGAAGTACCAGCCGCTGGACTGCGAGCCGACGATGTCGGCGGTGGACAGCGAGCCCGCGTAGAGCACCACTCCGACGATCGAGAGGCCGAGCGCGATCTCGTAGGAGATCACCTGCGCGGCACTGCGGAGCGCGGCGAGCAGCGGGTAGGGCGAACCGGACGCCCAGCCGCCGAGCACGATCCCGTACACCCCGACCGAGGAGCAGGCCAGCACCACCAGTACGCCGACCGGGAGGTCGACGAGCTGCAGCACCGTGGGCTCCCCGAAGATCGTGACCTCGCCCCCGAAGGGGATCACCGAGAACGCCACGAAGGCCGGGATCGTGGAGATGACCGGGGCGATGAAGTACACCCGCTTGTCGGCCATCACCGGCATGATGTCTTCCTTGAACGCCAGCTTCAGGCCGTCGGCGAGGCTCTGCAGCCAGCCGCCGGGCCCGACCCGGTTGGGGCCGGGACGCTGCTGCATCCGGCCCACCACCTTGCGCTCGGCGTTGATCATGACGAGCGTCAGGACCACACCGATGGCGAAGAGCACCACGACCTTGAGCAGGATCATCCACAGCGGGTCGTCGGCCAGCAGCTGCTGCGTACGGGTCATCCCGTGCGGAGCCGGTGCGGGCACCGGAACCGGTGCCTGTGCCAGAAATCCCTGGGCGATGTTCACGCCGTCACCCCCACGAGGTCGCCGTGACCGGCGCCGAGCACGCTGCGGACGCGGGATTCACCGGAGTTGCCCGGTAGCCACACCACGCCGTCCGGCAGGTCTGCGAAGGCCACCGGCAGCGTGATCGCGCCACGCTCGGTGCGCACCGTGGCCGGTGCCCCCTCGGTGAGGCCGAGCCGCTCGGCGGTCTCGCGGTTGAGCCGCGCCACCGCGGGCCGGGCCGTGCCCGCGAGTGCGGGCTCGTCCACGGCGAGCGAGGCGTGGTCGATGAGCTGGCGCCAGGTGGCGAGCACGGCCTGGCCGAAGCCGGGCCGCAGCGGCTCGGACGCGGTGCCCGTCGGCGCGGCGGGCGCCGCACCGGTGCGGGCGCCGAGCCGGTTCAGCTCGCCCGCGGCCGCGGCCGGGGTCTGCGTGAACAGGTCGACGTCCATCTCGACGGCCAGCGTGTCGAGCACCCGGCAGTCGGGCAGGACACCGCTGGCGTCGAGTGCGGGCCCGAACGCGCGGCGGCGGCCCTCCCAGTTGAGGTAGCTGCCGGAGCGCTGGGCGTCCGGGGCGACGGGGAGGACGACGTCGGCGAGCTCGGTGACCGCCGAGGTGTGCATCTCGAGGCTCACGAGGAAGCCGACCTCGCGCAGCCCGGCCAGAGCGGCGGCCGGATCGGCCAGGTCGCCGGGGTCGAGCCCGCCGACGACGAGCGCGGCGAGATCGCCGATGGCGGCCGCCGCGAGGATCTCGTCGGTGTCGCGGCCGGGTGTGGCGGGCAGCGTGCCGGCCGCCAGGCCCCAGGCCGACTCGACCTCGGCGCGAGCCGCGGCGTCGGTGACCGGGCGGCCACCGGGCAGCAGGGTGGGCACGGCGCCCGCATCGAGAGCACCGCGGTCACCGGCCCGGCGGGGGACCCAGCCGATGGTGGCACCGGTGCGGGCACCGAGTGCCGAGACCGCGGAGTACAGGCCGGGGACCTCGGCGGCGCGCTCGCCGACGAGGATCACCCCACCACCGGTGAGGGCCTCGATCACGTGCGCGGGCAGGTCGGCCAGCACGGCCGCCTCCGCACCCGGGACCGCCGGGATCAGGTTGTTCTTCGCCGCGGGCGAGGCGGCACCGGTGGCGGGCGAGGTGCGTGCGACGGCCGGGGTCGTCCACTGGCCGAGGTGGAACACCTTCTGGCCGTGCTTGCGGGCGGCCTTGCGCAGGCGCAGGAAGACGACGGGCGCCTCCTCCTCCGGCTCCAGCGCGACGCAGAGCACGGCGGGCGCGGCTTCGAGCCGCGTGTAGGACAGCGTCTCCGGACCCTGGCCGACCACGTTCGCGGCGAGGAAGTCGAGCTCCTCGTTCGAGTGCGGCCGCGCCCGGAAGTCGACGTCGTTGGTGCCGGCGGCGACGCGGGCGAACTTGCCGTACGCGTAGGCGTCCTCGACGGTGAGCCGGCCACCGGCGAGCACCCCGATGCCGCCCGCGCGGGCCGCGTTGAGCCCTTCCGCGGCAACGGTCAGTGCTTCGGTCCACGACGTCTCGGTGAGCACGCCGTCGGCGCCGCGGACCAGCGGGCGCGTGATGCGACCCGTCGACGTGAGGTACCGGAACGCGAACCGGCTCTTGTCGTCGATCCACTCCTCGTTGACCTCGGGGTCGTTGCCCGAGAGCCGGCGCAGCACCGTGCCGCGGCGGGTGTCGATGCGCAGTGCTGCACCGCTGGAGGAGTGCTCGTCGACGCCCATGGTGGAGACGAGGTCGAACGGGCGGGAGCGGAAGCGGTAGGCCGCGCTGGTGAGGGCGCCGACCGGGCAGATCTGGATCGTGTTGCCCGAGAAGTAGCTCTGGAACGGCTTGTCGTCGGCCACCCCGATCTGCTGGTCGACCCCGCGCTCGAGCAGCTCGATGAACGGGTCGCCCGCGATCTCCTCGGAGAACCGGGTGCAGCGCTGGCACAGCACGCAGCGCTCGCGGTCCAGCAGCACCTGCGTGGAGATCGGCAGCGGCTTCGGGAAGGTGCGCTTGGTCTCGATGAACCGGCTGTCGGTGCGCCCGCTCGTCATCGCCTGGTTCTGCAGGGGGCACTCGCCGCCCTTGTCGCAGATCGGGCAGTCCAGCGGGTGGTTGATGAGCAGCAGCTCCATCACGCCGGCCTGCGCCTTCTCGGCGACGGCTGACGAGTGCTGCGTCTTGACGACCATGCCGTCGGCCACCGTCATGGTGCAACTGGCCTGCGGCTTGGGCATCGGCCTGCCGCCCATCTCGACCTCGACGAGACACTGGCGACAGGCACCGGCGGGATCGAGCAGCGGGTGGTCGCAGAACCGCGGCACGATGATCCCGAGCCGCTCGCAGGTGCGGATCAGCAGCTCGCCCTTGGGGGCGTCGACCTCGATGCCGTCGATGGTGAGGCGGACGTTGCCCTCGGGTACGGGCCGCGTCTCGCTCTTCTCCGGGGAGAGGGTCATGCGGTGGCTCCGGTCAGCTCGGCCAGCTGCTCCGGTTGCTGAACCGCCGGCTGCTCGGCGATCAGGTCGAGGAACTCCTGGCGGAAGTACTGGATGGCGCTGGTGATCGGGCTGGTGGCGCCGTCACCGAGTGCGCAGAACGCACGGCCGAGGATGTTGTCGCAGATGTCGAGCATCGTCTCGACGTCGGCCTCGGTTCCCTCGCCGTGCACCATGCGCTCGAGGATCTGGACCAGCCAGTAGGTGCCCTCGCGGCACGGGGTGCACTTGCCGCACGACTCGTGCTTGTAGAACTCGGTCCACTTCATCACCGCCCACGGCACGGAGACGGTCTCGTTGAAGACCTGGACCGCGGTGGTGCCCAGCATCGACCCGGCGGCCGCCGCACCCTCGAAGTCCAGCGGGACGTCGAGGTGCTCCGCGGTGAACATCGGGGTGGACGAGCCGCCCGGCGTCCAGAACTTGAGCGGGATGCCGTCCTTCATGCCGCCGGCGAGCTCGAGCAGCTGCCGCAGCGTGATGCCCAGCGGGGCCTCGTACTGGCCCGGCTTCTCGACGTGGCCCGACACCGAGTAGATCTTCGGGCCGGGGCTCTTCTCGGAGCCCATCGAGCGGAACCAGTCGCTGCCGCCCTGCACGATCGCGGGAACCGAGGCGATCGTCTCCACGTTGTTGACGACAGTGGGCGAGGCGTAGAGCCCCGACGTTGCCGGGAACGGAGGCTTGAGGCGAGGTTGACCGCGACGACCCTCGAGCGAGTCGAGCAGTGCCGTCTCCTCGCCGCAGATGTAGGCGCCGGCACCGGCGTGCACCACGATGTCGAGGTCGAAGCCCGAGTCGAGGATGTTCTTGCCGAGGTAGCCCTTGGCGTAGGCCTCGTCGACGGCGTTGCGGACCCGGCGGATGCAGTGCAGCGCCTCGCCGCGGATGTAGACCGCGCAGAAGTTGGAGCGGATCGCGTAGCTGGTGATGATGCAGCCTTCGACCAGCGAGTGCGGGTCGGCCATCATCGTGGGGATGTCCTTGCAGGTGCCCGGCTCGCCCTCGTCGGCGTTGATCACCAGGTACTTGGGCAGCGCGCCGGGACCGGTGGGGCCCTGCGGGATGAAGCCCCACTTCATCCCGGTGGGGAAGCCCGCACCGCCACGACCGCGCAGGCCGGAGTCCTTCACCAGCTGGATCAGCTGGTCGGGCGCGGCCGCGAGCGCGGTGCGCAGCGCCTGGTAGCCCTCGAGCTGCTCGTAGGTCTCGATCGACCACGAGCGGGGGCTCTGCCAGCGGCGGGTGAGCACCGGTGTGAGCGGATCGGTCGTCGGGGAGGTCATCGGCTCGCTCACTTCTTCTCCGGGAGTGCCGGCATGGCGGGCGGCGTGTCGGGCATCGGCGGGGCGACCCAGCCGCGCTCGGCGGCCAGCTGGGCACCGCGGACGGTCTCCGGCGCCGTCGACGGGCCCTCCACGCTGCGCTCCAGGTCGGGGAAGATCCCGGCCAGCTCCAGCTCCACGGTGCGCAGGTCGGTGAGCGGAGCCCCACGCGTCGGCGCCGGCTTCTCGCCGCGCTGCAGGGCCTCGACCAGGGTCTCGGCCGACTCCACGGTCTGGTTGTCGTAGTACTCGTAGTTGACCTGCAGCACCGGCGCGAGATCGCAGGCCGCGAGGCACTCCGCGTGCTCGAGCGTGATCGAACCGGTGGTGCCGGGCTCGCCGGCGGTCTCCTCGTGGCCGATGCCGAGCTTGGCCTCGAGCCGCTGGTAGATGTCGTCGCCACCCAGCGCCGCGCACAGCGTGTTGGTGCAGACGCTCACCAGGTGCTCGCCGCACGGCGTGCGCTTGTACATCGTGTAGAACGTGGCGACGGCGGACACCTCCGCCGTGGAGAGCTCCAGCGCGTCGGCGCAGTAGCGGATGCCGTCCTGGCTGACGAAGCCCTCCACGGACTGCACCAGGTGCAGCAGCGGCAGCAGCGCCGAGCGGCTCTGCGGGTACCTGGAGATGATCTCCTTCGTGCGCTGCCGCGTGACCTCGTCGAACGTGGGCGAGACGATCGGCTGGTCGGCCGGTCGGTCCCACACCACCTCCTCGGGCGTGACCGGTGCCGGGCTGTTGGTCTCCGGCGTGCCTTCCGGCAGGGTCATCTGTCCACTCCCCCCATGACCGGGTCGATCGATGCGACGGCCGCGATGACGTCGGCGACCATGCCGCCCTCGCTCATCGCCGGCATCGTCTGCAGGTTCACGAAGCTGGGCTCCCGCACGTGGACCCGCACCGGGCGGGTGCCGCCGTCGGAGACCAGGTGGAAGCCGAGCTCGCCGCGCGGCGACTCGATCGCCGTGTACACCTGGCCCGCCGGCACGTGGAAGCCCTCGGTGACCAGCTTGAAGTGGTGGATCAGCGACTCCATCGACTGGCCCATGATCTTGCGGACGTGCTCGAGCGTGTTGCCCATGCCGTCGGAGCCGATCGAGAGCTGTGCGGGCCAGGCGACCTTGCGGTCGGCGACCATCACCGGGCCCGGCTCCATCTTGGCCGCGGCCTGCTCGATGATCTTGAGCGACTCGTGCATCTCGGCGACGCGCAGCCGGTACCGGGCGTAGCAGTCGCCCTCGGTGGCGACGGGCACGTCGAAGTCGTACTCCTCGTAGCCGCAGTACGGCTCGACCTTGCGCAGATCCCACGGCAACCCGGCCGCGCGCAGGATCGGGCCGGTGGCACCGAGCGCGAGGCAGCCGTCGACGGGCAGGTAGCCGACGTTCTCGAGGCGCTGGCGCCAGATCGGCTGGCCGGTGAGCAGCTTGTCGTACTGGGGCAGCCGCTCGCGCATGAGCGCGACGAACTCGGTGACCCGCTCGAGCCAGCCGTCGGGCATGTCCTGCGCAAGGCCTCCGGGGCGGACGAACGCGTGGTTCATGCGCAGCCCGGTGAGGAACTCCAGCAGGTGCAGCACCTCCTCGCGCTCGCGGAACCCGGCCGTCATGCCGGTGAGCGCGCCCAGCTCCATGCCGCCGGTGGCCAGGCACACCAGGTGCGAACCGATCCGGTTGATCTCCATCAGCATGACGCGGGCGACCGTGGCCCGGCGCGGCGCCTCGATGCCCAGCAGCTTCTCGATGGCCAGGCAGTAGCCGACCTCGTTGAAGATCGGGGCGAGGTAGTCCATGCGCGTGACGAACGTGACGCCCTGGGTCCAGGTGCGGTACTCGAGGTTCTTCTCGATGCCGGTGTGCAGGTACCCGATGACCGAGCGCGCCTGCTCGACCGTCTCGCCCTCGAGCTCGAGCACCAGTCGCAGCACGCCGTGCGTGGACGGGTGCTGCGGGCCCATGTTGATGACGATGCGGTCGTCGTGCTCGGAGTCGATCAGGGTGTCCCAGTCGCCACCGGACACGTTGTAGATCGTGCCCTCGGTGGTGAGACGCTCCTCGGCGTAGGCCGCGTCCGGGGTGGTGCCGGTTGTCTCGGTCACGTGTACGACCGCCTCTGGTCCGGCGGAGGAATCTCCGCGCCCTTGTACTCGACCGGGATGCCGCCGAGGGGGTAGTCCTTGCGCTGGGGGTGGCCCTCCCAGTCGTCCGGCATGAGGATCCGGGTGAGCGCGGGGTGCCCGTCGAAGATCACGCCGAACATGTCCCACGTCTCGCGCTCGTGCCAGTCGGCCGTGGGGTAGACCTCCACGACGCTGGGCAGGTGCGGGTCGTCGATGTCGAGGGTGACCTCGAGCCGGATCCGCCGCCGGTAGGTCATCGACAGCAGGTGGTAGACCACGTGCAGGCGCTGCGGGACGCCCTCGCCGTAGTCGACGCCCGAGACGCCCGAGCACAGCTCGAACCGCAGCGCCGGTTCGTCGCGCAGCGCGCGGCACATCTCCAGGATGCTCTCGCGCCGCACGTAGAACGTGATCTCGTCGCGGTCGATGGTGATCTGCTGCACGGATCCGCGCGGGACGCCGCGCTCGGCCAGCACATCGGCGAACTCGTCGGCGAACTCGTCGAACCAGCCGCCGAAGGGGCGCTCGGCGGGCGCGGGCACGTGGCCGGGCAGGCGCAGCCCGCCGAAGCCGGACGTGTCGCCGGAGCCGGAGACCCCGAACATGCCGGAGCGCTCGCGCGAGGGCGCCACCGGTTGGCGGGTGCCGCCCTCGGTGACCGCCGCCTGCTCGACCTGACCCGACTCGGGGGTCTCGCCGCCCGCGGCGCTGTGGAGGGCGGCGTCGCCGCCACCGCGCTCTGCGGAGGACTGCGCGTCGCCGGTGGCCGGCTTGTCTTCGTCGCTCATCGCGTCACTTCTTCTTCGCGTACTTGACGGACGACGGGATCATCGGGGTCTTGTACCCGGACTCGGCCAGCGCCGCGGCCCGCTTGGCCCCCAGCGGCTCGTCCATGATCTTCGCGTGGATCTTGAGGATGGCGTCCATGAGCATCTCCGGGCGGGGCGGGCAGCCCGGGAGGTACATGTCGACGGGCACGACGTGGTCGACGCCCTGCACCACCGCGTAGTTGTTGAACATGCCGCCCGACGAGGCGCAGACGCCCATGGCGAGCACCCAGCGGGGCTCGGGCATCTGGTCGTAGATCTGGCGCAGCACCGGGGCCATCTTGTTGCTGACCCGGCCGGCGACGATCATGAGGTCGGCCTGGCGCGGCGATGCGCGGAAGACCTCCATGCCGAACCGGGCGAGGTCGTAGCGCGGCGCGCCGGTGGTCATCATCTCGATCGCGCAGCAGGCCAACCCGAAGGTGGCGGGCCACAGCGAGGACTTGCGGGTCCAGTTGACCAGCTTCTCGACGCTGGTCAGCAGTACGCCGTTGGGCAGATGTTCTTCGAGACCCATGTCAGTTCCAATCCAGCCCGCCGCGCCGCCACACGTACGCGTACGCGAAGCCGACGGTGACGATGAACAGCACGATCTCCACCAGCCCGAACACACCCAGCGCATCGGCGCTGACCGCGAACGGGTAGAGGAAGACCATCTCGATGTCGAACAGGATGAACAGCATCGCGGTGAGGTAGTAGGCGACCGGCATGCGGCCACCACCCACCACCGGCTGCGGCGACGGTTCGATGCCGCACTCGTAGGCGTCGAGCTTCGCCCGGTTGTAGCGGCGCGGGCCGACGTAGGGCGCGACGGTCACGGAGCCCAGCGCGAACGCACCGGCCAGCGCGAACAGCAGCACCAGCGGCAGATAAGGATCGAGCATCCGTGCATCCTCGTCGTCAGTGATCGATACCGTCTTGACCGAAACAGCCTGCTCGATCAGCGTCTGGCTTTCTGATCGATTCCGGCCGCGACACTAAGTCCGCTCGTGACGGCGGCCGGAGTCAGGCATGCCTAACTTCTCGGCGGAGGACCTGGTGGGGCCTCCGGGGAAGCGGAAGGACCGGCCCGGACGCCACTGCCATCGGCGTCGGGTCGCTCGCCACGAGTGGTGGATGCGGGCGCGACCATGTGGCTCCTTGTGAATAGATTCACGAAGTCACGTTGAGTCTAAGCCGACCGGTCCAGGACCGCGTCGCGCGGTGGGGTGGGCCGGCGGGTGAGGTCGATCCGACGGGCTACGGGCGGCGGGCCCGGTGCAGTGCCACGGCACCGTTGACGAGATCGCGCCAGGCCACATCGGTCCAGCCGGCCTGCTCGATGCGGGCGGCCAGCTCCGGCTGCGGGCTCCAGGCCCGGATCGACTCGCCCAGGTAGCTGTACGCGGCCGGGTTGCTCGAGACGCGCTCGGCGATCGCCGGCAGGATCCGCTCCAGCCCCAGGTAGTAGGCGGCGCGGAAGGGCGCGAGGTTGGGCCGGCTGAACTCGCAGATGACCAGCCGGCCGCCGGGCCGCGTCACGCGGGCGAGCTCGGCGAGCGCCATGTCGGTGTCGGAGACGTTGCGCAGCCCGAACGAGATCGTGACCGCGTCGAAGACGCCGTCGGCGAAGGGCAGGTGCAGCGCGTCGGCCGCGGCCTTGGGCACGTCGCGGTGGGCGCCGGCACGCAGCATGCCCAGCGAGAAGTCGGCGGCGACGCACCAGGCGCCGGAGCGGCCCAGCTCCACCGTGGAGACGGCGGTGCCGGCCGCGAGGTCGAGCACCCGCTCGCCGGGGCGCAGCGCCAGCGCCTCGCGGGTGAGCCGCCGCCAGCGCCGATCCTGCCCGGCGGTGAGCACGGTGTTGGTGACGTCGTAGCGCCGCGCGACACCGTCGAACATCGCGGCGACGTCGCGGGGGTCCTTGTCCAGGTCGGCGCGGGTCACGCCGTCAACCCTACGGGCGCGGCGATCAGCCCTCGTCCAGCGCCTCGTCGAGGCCCTGGAGGTACACCTGCCGGGTGCGCTCCGCGATCTCGTCCCATTCGGCCGCAGGCAGGCTCGACGGCCCGGCGCCGCCGAGGAACGCACCCATGCCGTGCAGGTTGATCCAGCGCTGGTCGTAGTCGTGCGGCGTCGCGCGGTCCCAGTCGATCACCCGCTCCACCGTGTCGCGCAGGAGACCCTGCTCGGCGAACGCGTACGGGTTGATCTCCGCGCCGTGCCGCACGCTCAGCAGGCCCACCGCTTCGGCCGCCGTCTCGTCCGCACAGCGGTTGGCGTCGAACCGGGCGCGCAGCTGGGCCGCGTAGAACCAGAACGCGCCCTCGGCGCGGCGGCCCCGCTCGAACAGCGTGGACCCGAGCTCGAACAGCACCGGCGGGATGCAGCGCTGCGGGGCGGCGAGCACGGCGGCGACGGCCTCGTCGACGCCTGCCGGGTCCTGCAGCCCGCGGATCAGGGCGATCTGGGCATCGAGGTCGACGGCGCCGAGCTCGCCGGCCGGGGTGACGACGATGCGGTGACCGAGTGGCTCATCCATGGGGACAGCCTGGACCAGGCCCGGCACCCGGCACATCCGCGCAACTACGGAGGGCTCCGGACGGGCCCTGCCACATCGCAGCATGGTGGCCATCCTGCGATCCAACGCTGGGATGGCCACCATGCTGCGGTCCCGGTCCCCGCCCCGGCCCGGCGGGCGTCAGCTCGGCCTTCTCAGCGTCAGTTCGGGCTCAACGTCGCCAGCATCGCCGTCACGGACTCGGGCCAGCCGAACCGCTCGGCGCGGCGCCGGGCCGCCGCCCGGCGCCGTCCCTCGTCGGCCGCCAGCAGTGTCTCGACGCCCGCCGCGAACGCCGCGGCGCTGTCCGCCGCGGCCGCACCGGAGCCCCCGACGATCTCCGGTAGCGCCGAGGACCTCGACACCACCACCGGCGTGCCGCTGGCCAGCGCCTCCAGCGCCGAGAGCCCGAACGTCTCGTGCGGGCCGGGTGCGATCGAGACGTCGGCCGCGGCCAGCAGCCGCGCCAGCCGCTGCCGCTCGGGGACGAAACCCAAGAACGTGACCGGCAGCCCGGCCGCCCGCCGCTGCAGAGCGGGACGCCGCGGTCCGTCGCCCGCCACCACCAGGTGCACGCGGTGCCCGGCCGCCCGCAGCGCCGCGACGGTGTCGATGCTGCGCTCGGGATGCTTCTCCGGGGACAGCCGCCCGCAGTGCACGAGCAGCACGTCGGCACCCACCGCCAGTTGCGAGCGCAGCTCGGCGTCCCGCTTGCCCGGCGAGAACGTCGCGAGGTCCACACCGAGTGGCACCTGTGCCACGTTCGGTGCGCCGATCCGGTCGAACTCCTCCCGAGCGAAGGAGGTGGTGCACACGACCGTGTCGTAGGCGGCCGCCATCCGGGTGTTGGCGGCGTCGGCCGCGCGCCGTGCCACCGGCTCCGGCAGCAGGAACTGGGTCAGCAGCCGGTCGAGGCGCTCGTGGGAGATCACGATGCTGGGCACGCCACGGCGGTGCGCCCAGGTGCCGAGGCCACGCAGCGTCAGCCGGTCCGACACCTCGATCGCGTCCGGGCGCAGCCGCTCGAGCACCCGCTGCACCCGCCACGGGTCGACCATCCGGTAGCCGCCGGTGCCGGGCAGTCGCGGCGCGGCGACGGTGATCCGTCGCAGGCCGGACGGGAGCAGCTCGTCGGCGCCGTCCCGACCCGGCACCACGAGCACCACCTCGTGGCCGCGCGCGGTGTACCCGGCACCGAGGTGGTGCAGCGCGGTGCGCAGCCCGCCGGAGCGGGGGCCGTAGAAGTTGGCGAGCGAGACGATCCGCACCGGGTCAGGCGGCCGGGGCGGCCGCCTGCGTGCCGATCACCTCGGCGTAGTGGGCGAGCAGCTCGTCGCACACCGTCGACCAGGTCCGCCGCAGCACCGACCGGCGCGCGGCCGCCCCGAACCGGGCCCGCAGCGGCCCGTCGGTCAGCGCGAGCACCGCCGCGCGCAGCTGCGCGTCGGCCGCGTCCGCCGCCGGGTCACCGGCGACCGTGCCGTCCGGTCGCGGCGGCACCAGGTACCCGGTGCAGCCCGGGAGCACCAGGTCGCGCGGGCCACCTGCGTCGGGAGCCACCACCGGCAACCCGGACGCCAGCGCCTCCTGCACGGCCTGGCAGAACGTCTCCGACGGGCCGGTGTGCACGAACACGTCGAGGGACGCGTAGATCCGGGCCAGCTCGTCGCCGCCACGGAAGCCGAGGAAGGCCGCATCCGGCAGTGCGGAGCGCAGCCGGTCCGCGCTGGGCCCGTCCCCCACCACCACCAGCCGGGTGCCCGGCAGCCCGGCCAGCGCCGCGAGCCGCTCCACCTGCTTCTCCGGTGCGAGCCTGCCCACGTAGCCGATGAGCAGCTCGCCCCGCGGCGCCAGCTCGGCGCGCAGTGCCGCGTCCCGCTTCGACGGGGTGAACCGGCTCGTGTCGACCCCGCGCGCCCACTGGTGCACCCGCGGGACGCCCCGCTCGCGCAGCGCCGCGGTCGCCCAGCTCGACGGCGCGAGCGTGCGGTCGGCCTGCCCGTGCAGGCGACAGGTCCACCGCCACGCCGCCCGCGCGGTCAGCCCCAGCCCGTAGGACGACGCGAAGCCGGCGACGTCGGTCTGGTAGATCGCGACGGTCGGGATCCCGAGCCGCCGCGCCGCCGCCAGCCCGCGGTACCCGACCACGAACGGCGCCGCGAGGTGCACGACATCGGGACGGAAGTCGCGCAGCGCCGTCAGTATCCGGCGGCTGGGCACTCCCACCGGCATCGACGACACCACCGGCAGGTCGACCGCCGGGATGCGGACGACCGGGGCGCCGCAGTAGTCGGTGGGCCCGTCGAGCCCCGGCGCGATCACGAGTACCTGGTGCCCGGCGGTCGTCAGATGTTCGACGACCCTGAGCACCGAGTTCGTGACGCCGTTGACCACGGGAAGGAAGCACTCGGAGACGATCGCGACTCGCACGCAAGGACGGTCCCCCAGCCGCCGTCCGACGGGCCGTCGCCCGCCTGACCGGGTGCCGAACATGCGGCCAACAGCGGGTGCCACGGCCCGGCGACCAGCACAGTTGGCCCGGTGATCCACCTCTCGTCATCTCGGGGTCGCACCCGCGACACCGGCCCCGTCGACCCTCGGGCCACATGACGGTCCAGCAGCATCCGAGCGCGCCCACCACTGCGCCCCCGGTGGAGCCCGGCCTGCTGTCTCGGGCGCTCGAGGTGGCCGGGCGGCTCGCGAACGACGCCGCCGAGGTCATCACCGCGACGGCAGGGCGCGACCACCAGGCCGGTGCCGCGCACAAGGCCAACCCGTTCGACTGGGTCACCGACACCGACCGGACGCTGGAACGGCACACCCGCCGGGTACTCGCCGCCGAGTTCCCCGGCATGCCGGTGGTGGGCGAGGAGTACGGGGCCGACGCAGGCGCGGACGTCGCGCCCTACCGCTGGGTCGTCGATCCCGTCGACGGCACGGCGAACTACGTGGCCGGCTTCCCGTGGTGCGCCTACAGCCTCGCGCTGGTGGACGCGTCCGGTCCGGTGGTCGGGGTGATCGCCGACCCGAGTCGCGCGCAGATCTACGCCGCCGCGCGCGGGCGCGGGGTGCGGGCGAACGGCGTCCCGGTGCGGGTCACGCCCCGCGGTCCGGCGGGCGGTCTGATCTGCAGCGAGCTCTCGACGGCGCGCGGGCCCGGCTTCACGCGCCACGCCACCGCGGCGCACACCGGGGTGCGCGTGCTCGGCTCGGCAGCGCTCGCGATCACCCAGGTCGCGCTGGGGCACGCGGTGGCGGCGGTGCTCGACAGCTATCGCGAGTGGGACGTCGCGGGTGCCGTGTGCCTGGCGACGGAGGCCGGTGCGCTCGTCGTCGACGGGGCCGGACGGCCCGACCCGCTGCCCGCCGACGTGCTGATCGTCGCAGTGCCGGGGTCGCTGGACGAGGTGCTGCGGTGGTGGCGGGCGGGTTAGGGTCGTTGCCATAGCTACGACACAGACCTCCTCGATCGCGGTACGTGCGACGCCGTGGCTCTTCGTGGTCATCTGGGCGTCGGGGTTCGTCGTCGCCAAGTACGCGGCGCCGTACGCGGAACCGTTGA
Source organism: Pseudonocardia sp. GCM10023141 (assembly GCF_042653605.1). Classification (NCBI taxonomy): domain Bacteria; kingdom Bacillati; phylum Actinomycetota; class Actinomycetes; order Pseudonocardiales; family Pseudonocardiaceae; genus Pseudonocardia; species Pseudonocardia sp. GCM10023141. The sequence continues at coordinate 48,232 of NZ_JBHSIR010000008.1, read as the reverse complement.
CGTTCCTGCTGGTCCGCTACGCCTGTGTCGTCGCGTTCATGCTGGTGCTCGCGCTGGCGGCACGGGCGGTGTGGCCGCGGGGACGCGCGCTGCTGCACCTCGCGGTCGCCGGCGTCGGCATCCAGGCCGGCTACCTCGGCGGGGTCTGGACGGCCGTGGCGCTGGGCATGCCCGCCGGTGTCACGGCGCTGGTGGTGAACCTGCAGCCGGTGCTGACGGCCGTGTTCGCCGCACTGATCGGCGAGCGGCTTGGCCGGCTGCAGACCGCGGGGCTGCTGCTCGGGTTCGCCGGGGTCGTGCTGGTGGTGTCGAGCAAGCTGACGACCCAGGGCATCACCGCCTTGACGCTCGGGCTGACCGCCATGTCGCTGCTGTCGATCACGCTGGGCACGCTCTACCAGAAGCACTTCTGCCCGCAGTTCGACCTGCGCACCGGTCAGGTCGTGCAGTTCAGCGCGTCGATCCTCGTGACGCTGCCGTTCGCGTTCGCGTTCGAGTCGTTCCGGTTCGAGTGGTCACCGCAGCTGGTCGGGGCGCTGGCCTGGTCGGTTCTGGTGCTCACCGGCGGCGGGATCTCGCTGCTGTTCGTGATGCTGCGCCGCGGCGCGGCCGCCCAGGTCACGAGCTACTTCTACCTGGTGCCGGGGATCACGGCGCTGATGGCGCTGGTGATGTTCGGGGAGACGCTGGGCCCGCTCGCGATCGCGGGGATGGTGGTGGCGGTGCTGGGCGTCGCGCTGGCGACGCGCAACTCCGGCGGGCGCGAGGAGCCTGGCAGCGCCTGAGGTGGCGGCCACCCGGGATCGGCCCGGCCGACCTCAGCCCAGGGCCGCTGACCGCCGGCGCCGCAGCCACAGGGCGAGCGGGCCGAGCACCACCCAGGTGCCGAGCACGCCGAGCCCGAGCGGCAGCACACCTTCGAGCGCGCTGCGCCCGGCCACCCGCACGATGTCGGGATCGGCTGCGTCGTACTCGACGGTGATGACCTGGCCCGGTTCGAGCCCGCGGGGGTAGAACACGCCGAGCTCCGGCACCCGCGTCTCTCCATCGGGAAGGGTGAACTGCACGAGCGTGCGGGCGAACGTGGATCCGTCCAGCACCTGTGCCGGCGCCTCGGCCCGGTTGCCCGAGATCGTGACGTCGTCGACGACCGCACCGGCCAGCGCGAACACCGCCAGGGCCGTGACCAGCACCGCGAGCCCGACGAGGATCTCCGGCAGCGTGCGCTTGATCGCGGCGGCAGGCGGGCGCACCAGCACCGCCAGCTCGTCGATGGCGCGGGTGCCGGTGCTCACAGCACGCCATCCTAGGGCTGCCCGCGACGGAGTGTGGCCAGCACCTCCCGGCCCGGGCGCGCACGACGCGCTCCGGACTTCTACCCTCGGAACGGTGACGATCGCCCCACTACCTACCGGGTTGGGCGTGCGAACCAGGCTCGTCGACGACCCGGGCCGGCTGATGGACCTGCTGCCGGATGACCGCAACCCGCTCTGCTGGGTGCGCGGCGACGACGGCATCGTCGGCTGGGGCGAGGTGGCCCGCTTCACCGCCATCGGCCCCGAACGCTTCGCCGAGGCCGACCGATGGTGGCAGGGCTTCGTCGATCGGCTCGACGTGCGAGGCGCCGACGGCACCGCCGGTACCGGTCCCGTCGCGTTCGCGAGCTTCACCTTCGCCGACGACTCCCCCGGGTCGGTCCTCGTCGTCCCGCGGGTGCTCGTCGGTCGCCGCGACGGTCAGGCGTGGGTCACCGAGTTCACCCGTGGTGAGGCCGCCACCGCCCTGCACGCCGTCACCCCGGTCCGGCCCAGCGGCACCCTGCGCTACGCCGACGGCCACCTGCCCGTCGATCGCTACCGCAGCGCCGTCGCGGAGGCCGTGCGCCGCATGCGGGCAGGCGAGCTGGACAAGGCGGCGCTGGCCCATGATCTGCTCGCCGTCGGCGAGACCCCGCTCGACGGGCGTTTCCTGCTCGCGGGACTCGCCCGGCGCTACCCCACCTGCTGGTCCTACGCCGTCGACGGGCTGGTCGGTGCCACGCCCGAGCTGCTGATCCGGCGCACCGACGGAGCCGTCGAGGCGCGCGTGCTCGCCGGCACCATCTGGCCGGGTGAGGGGGGCAGCAGCGACGACGCGAGCCTCGCCCGCCAGCTGCTCGGCTCCACGAAGGACCGCCACGAGCACACGCTCGCCGTCGACTCCCTCTCCGATGCGCTGCGCCCGCTCTGCGAGCAGCTGCACGTGCCGGCGGTGCCGTCGGTGATCGCGCTGCACAACGTGTCGCACCTGTCCAGCGACGTGCACGGCACGCTGCCCACCACCGAGCCGGCCTCCCTGCTGCAGCTCGCGGCGGCCGTCCACCCCACCGCCGCGGTCGGCGGCACGCCGCGCAAGGCCGCCGTCGCGCTGATCGCCGAGCTCGAGGGGATGGACCGCGGGCGCTACGCCGGTCCGGTCGGCTGGGTCGACGCCGACGGTGACGGTGAGCTGGGTGTCGCGTTGCGGTGCGCGCAGCTCGAGGGCACGGTGGCGCGGCTGTTCGCGGGCTGCGGCGTGGTGGCCGACTCCGATCCCGACACCGAGGTCCGCGAGGCCGCCGCCAAGCTCGTCGCCGTCCGCGATGCGCTGGAGGAGGGCGAGAGCTGACGCCCGCCCGACGTCGCCCCGACGAGCGCGTCCCCGATCGCGGTGCGGGTGTAGCGCACGTCACGACCGTAGCGGTGTGAGGTGAGCAGGCCACCGGCGCGCAGCGCGCGCAGGTGCTGGTTCACCGCCGAGGTCGTGACGCCCGTGCGCCGGGCCAGCTGCGTCGACGACACCGGCTCGTCGAGACCGGTCAGCAACGCGGCCCGGACGCGACCGAGCACCCCGGCCAGTGCGCCCGACGGCCGCGGCAACGGGTGCTCCCACAGCGTCGCGACGCCGCGCGCGGCGTAGAGGAGCAGCGGCGGAGCATCCGGCTCGGTAGGGACCGCGGTCCCGCGGATGAACAGGCTCGGCACCAGCGTCAGCGCTGCTCCACAGGTCTCGACCCGGCGCGGTGCCGCGCCGTCGATGCGCACGCTGATGACGGGACTGTCGAAGCCGACCCGATCGGAGATCTCCGCGAGCATCGCCCCGATGCCCGACTGGGTCATGACGCGCCCGCGGTGCATCACGTCGGCATCGAGCAAGGCGCGGACGCGGTCCCAGTCGGCGGCGAACGCGTGGGTCCAGTAGCCCTCCAGCGCGTCGGCGATGCGCGCGAGCAGGCCGTCGGGTGGGCCACCGAGCTCGCGGGGCGGGTCGGTGTGGATGGCAGCGATGTCGCGCCGCACGGTCTCGGGAGGTGTGCGGCGCAACGCGGCCAGCTCGTCCTCGATCCGGGCGGTGGACGTCGCGGGCCGCGGGCTGAGGAAGTCCGGCGTCCAGCCGCGGGCGTTGGTCAGCGCCAGCAGCATCGACACGTCCAGCCGGTCGTACACGGCGAGGACCCGCTGCACCCAGGGCTGGTGGTGCGGCTGGCGCTGCGGGGCGCGCAGCACCCGCAGGCTCAACGTCAGCTCGTTGAGCGGTGACACCGCGAAGCGGACCTGGCTGAGATCGGGTTCGCTCAGCACGAATTCGATCATGTAGCACAACGCTACATCAATGCCGGCTCGCTGCGGAGTGACCGACCGTGGGTCGTCCATCCGGACCGACAACGGGAGCGCCATGATCACCACCGCCGAGCCACTCTCCCTCAGCGACCTGCAGCTGGTCGTGCGGATGGCACAGGCGGCCGGCACACTGGCTGCACGGTCCTTCGAGCACGCCGAGGCCGAGGTCCACCACAAGGCCGACGGCAGCCCGGTGACCCCCACCGACCTGGCGATCGAGGACCTGCTGCGGCGGCGGATCGCCCGCCACTTCCCCGGCGACGCGGTGCGGGGCGAGGAGCGTCCGCCCACCGCCGGAACCTCGGGGCGACGCTGGGTGCTCGACCCGATCGGTGGCACCGCGGACTTCGTCGGACGGGTCCCGCTGTTCTCGATCGACCTGGCGATGGAGGACGTCGACGGCCCCGCGATCGCCGTGTCCAACCTCCCGATGAGCCGCACGGTGCTCGCCGGCGGCCGGGGACTGGGCACGTGGATCCTGCGCGGGGACGGCGTCGGATGGGCGGCGACGACGCGGGCCCGCGTCGACGACCGCAGCGAGATCCTCGGCGCCACCGTCTGCGCCCACAACATCGACGGCTGGTCGCCGGAGCTGCTGAGCACGCTGCACGGCCGGTGCCGGCTGCGCGACGGCGTCCAGTCCGTGCTCCGGTTGGTCACCGGGCGGGCGAGTGCCGTCGTGGTCGCCGGTGGCGCCATGGCCTACGAGGACCTGGCCTGCCTGCCCGTGCTCGTGCAGGAGGCGGGCGGTCGGGTCACCGATCTGTCCGGGACGGACGTCCTGCACGGCGACGGCAGCGTGCTGGCCACCAACGGCCTGCTGCACGAGGCCTTCCTCGACCTGGTGCGCGACCTGCCGAGAGGCCGGTGATCGATGCGCCGCCGCCGCTCAGGCCCCGACGGCGACGGTCGAGTCCCGCTTCGCGGGCGGCAGGTCGAGCACCACGCGGCAACCCTTGCCCGAGACCACCGTGATCGTGCCGCCGTGGCGCTCCACGAGCTCCGCGGTGATCGGCAGGCCCATCCCGGGGAGCGTCCCACCCACATCGCGGCGCAGCAGCGCGGCGGTCGGGTACTGCGGCAACCCCGGACCGTCGTCGGCCACCTCGATGCGCACCCGCCGGTCACCGGGCCGCGCGCGCAGCCACACCCGGGCGCCGGGTGCGTGCTGAGCGCAGTTGACCAGGAGGTTCGTGACGGCCTGGGCCAGCAGCCCGGCGTCGAGGGCCACCTGCGGATCCCCGTCCACCTCGACCCACACGTCCGCCCCGCCGGCGCGGTGCACGAGCGCGAGGTCGCGCAGCACCCGGCCGACGTCGGCGGGCCCGGACAGCGGACGCGTGCCGTCGAGGATCCCGCGCAGTCGCTCGAGCTCGGTGCCGGCGGCGAGCAGCAGCCTGCGGGCGTCGACGGACGCGTCGTCGCCGGTCAGGGCCCTCGTGGCGCCGGTGAGTCCGGCGACCAGGTTGCGCAGCTCGTGATCGCGCTCGGCCACGCCTGCCATCGCGGCCTCCGCCGCGACGAGCCTGCCGCGGGCGATGCCGAGCCGGCGCGCCCTGCGCACGACGCCCAGCGCATGGTCGAGACCGGCCAGCAGCAGCATCACGATCGCGGCGAGCTCGATGGCAGCGGCCGGCACCGACAGGTGCGTCCCGGCCCCGGCGTCGACGATGCGCACCGCGTTGGCCACGCCGAGCGTGACGAACGCCAGCCCGGCGCGGCGCAGCAGCGGGCGGGCGGTGACGGACCCGGCGAGCAGCAGCAGCAGGCCCGCCGCGCCCACCCCGGACCAGGCGACGAGGTCGGTGCCTGCCACGAGACCCGCCGGTGGCACCTGCCCCGGAGCGAACAACCCGGACAGGGTGACTGCCGCGGCGCCGAGCACCACCAGCACCAGCACCCCGACGGCCGCCCGCGGGTCGCCTGCCCGGCGAACCGCCAGTACGAGCAGGCCGACGACGGCCAGGATGGTGACGCTGCCGGCCAGGCTGCCGAGCCCGCCCACCGACTCGGCGCCGAAGGCCCGCAACATGAGCGTGACGACGGTGTGGACGCCGACGGCGGCCCCGATCCAGCGCGCCCGGTGGTTGGCGTCGACCGCTCCGGCCAGCCCGAGCAGCACCGCTGCGGCGACACCCGCGGCGAACACGACGATGCTGAGCGCCCGCATCTGCGCCTCGCGGCCCTGCAGGAGGGTGACGACACCCCAGGCCATACCGATCAGGACGACCTGCGCCGCGACGTCCGTCGCAGGACCGCGCAGGACGCCCCAGTACAGGGCCGGACACAGACGCCCGTCGGGACTGCTGGTCACTGCCACCCCTCGAACTGCGGAGGCGACCGGCACAACGCTGATCCGGTCGGGTGCTGGGGAGCTCCACTTCCGTGTCGACCCGGCGGCACGGGGTGTTACCGAGAACCCCCGAAGAGTTGATCTAGTAGTCCGACGGACTACTAATATCACGACCGATGACTGCCGAACCCGATGTCGCGTCGCTGCTCACCGCCTACGACGCCCAGCTCAGGGCGCAGCCCCGCGCCGATGAGACCGAGTGGGACGGGCCGCTGCGCCGCTCGGCAGGCGCCGGCGGCGGCTTCGTCGGCTACCGGGACCTCGGCGGCCTGGACGGGCCCGAGCTGGACGAGCTGATCGCCCGCCAGGTGCTGTTCTTCGCCGAGCGCGGCCTGCGGTTCGAGTGGAAGCACCACAGCCACGACCTGCCCACCGACCTGCCGCTGCGGCTGCTGGCCGCCGGGTTCGTACCGGAGGACCGCGAGACCGTGCTGATCGGCGGGGCCGCCGGGCTCGCCGACGCCGACCCGCCACTCGCCCCGCAGGTCTCGCTGCGCCGGACGAGCGATCCCGCGGACTTCGCCCGGATCGAGGCACTCAACACGGCGGTGTGGGGTGGGGACATGAGCTGGCTCGCCGGCATGCTCGCGGCGGAGTCGGCGGCGGAGGGTTTCGAGGTCTGGGTCGCCGAGGTCGACGGCGAGCTCGCCAGCGCCGCGTGGCTGCGGCCCCGCCCGGGCACCGACTTCGCCGGGCTGTGGGGTGGCAGCACGCTCGAGGCGTTCCGCGGTCGCGGCATCTACCGGGCGCTGGTGGCGGTGCGAGCGGCCGCGGCCGTGCGGGACGGCTACCGGTACCTGCAGGTGGACGCGTCGGAGGACAGCCGTCCGATCCTGCAGCGGCGCGGGTTCGTGGCCATCACCCACACCACGCCCTACATCTGGACGCCGCCGGCGTAACGACGCCCGCCCGCTCAGATCTCCGAGACCGCCGCAGCCACGGCCGCCCGCAGCGCGGCGTGCCCGGCCCGCAGCGTGGCGCGATCGGCCTGCACCTCCACGATCCGCACCCCCGGAGCCGGGTGCAGCGCCGCGGCGAGCCCGTCGACATCGGTGCGCGTGTGCGCCACACCGGTGGCCGCCGCGAGTGCCGCGAGGTCGACGCCGTGCGGGGTGCCGAACACCCGCTCGAACGCGGTGGCGTGCACCGGGTCGCCGGGTTCGAGCAGGCCGAAGATGCCGCCGCCGTTGTCGTTGAGCACCACGATCGTCAGGTCCGGGCGCGGTTCTGCCGGCCCGGCGACCAGGCCCGTCATGTCGTGCAGCAGTGTCAGGTCGCCGAGCAGCGCGTAGGCGGGCCCGTTGTGGGCGAGCGCCGCGCCCGTCGCCGTGGAGACCGTGCCGTCGATGCCGGCGACACCGCGGTTGGCCAGCACGGTCAGACCGGCGCGCGGCGCGGCCGCCAGCGACACGTCACGCACCGGGTTGGACGAGCCGAGCACGAGCTGGGCACCGTCGGGCAGCTCCGCCACCAGCGCCCTGGCGAGCCGCAGCCCGACCGGCCCCGCGTTGTCGAGCTCGTGGTCGAGCGCCTTCACCGCCGCGGCATCGGCGTCCTGCCAGCGTCGCAGCCACGCGGGGTCCGGGTTCAGCGGCGGCAGCGTGCCGACGCCGCGCACCGTGCCTGCCACGTCGGTCCATGCCCGGCCGTACGTGTCGTGCAGGGCGTACACCGCGACGTCCGGATCGGCGAGCAGGCGCTGGACGGAGCGGTGCAGGGTCGGCCGGCCGGCGAGCACCACCTGCGCCGGCTTCGGCGCGGCGACGTCGAGCAGCCACGGACCGGCCCGCAACGCGCTCGGCCAGGCGGCGGAGGCGGGTTCGGCGATCACCGGGATCGGCACGTCGCGCAGCTCTGGCGCGCCGGGGCCGGCGATGACCAGCGTGTCGGCACTCCGATCGAGCGGCAACGGTCCGGACGTGCGCTGCACCGCCTCGACGTCCGTCCACGGCCGCCCGTCGGCGCGTCCGGCGGGCGGTGTCCCGGTGCCGTCCGGCACGAGCGGCTCGACGAAGGGCAGGTTGAGATGCACGGGCCCGGGCTGCCCGCCGAGCACGCCCGTGGCCGCCGCCACGGCCCGGTCGACCGTCGAGCGCCAGCGCCCGTTGGCTGCGGCGCCGCCCCCGACGGCGCCGTTGAGGGCCAATCGGACGGTGCACCCGAAGATGCCCTGCTGCTGGATCGTCTGGTTGGCGCCGGTGCCGACGAGCTCCGGCGGCCGGTCGGCCGTCAACGCGAGCAGCGGCACGCCGGCGTGCGACGCCTCGAGCACCGCCGGATGCAGGTTGGCCACCGCCGTACCGGACGTGGTGCAGACCGGCACCGGACGGCCGGAGCGCAGCGCGAGCCCGAGCGCGAGGAAGGCCGCGGTGCGCTCGTCGATCCGCACGTGCAGGCGCAGCAACCCGGCCGCGTCGGCCGCCTGCAGGGCGAACGAGAGCGGCGCGTTGCGCGATCCGGGGCACAGCACGGCCTCGGTGACGCCGAGACGCACGAGTTCGTCGACGACCACCTGAGCCTGCATCGTCGACGCGTTCACCTTGGAAGGGTAGAAGGCGTGGGGTCGTGCTCGTCGCGTGAGGACCACCTTCGCGCCGGCCTCACCTCTCTGACCTGCACATCTTCTGTAGCCGCGCGACGGGGCTCACATCGCGAGCAGCTCGAACGAGGTGGCGAGGGTGGCGCCGGGATACCGCGTCGCGACCGTCTCCGCCATGCCGCGCAGGAACTGCGCGGGATCGGCCATCGGGTTGTCACCCAGCGCGGTGAGGTAGGCGCGGTGGGCGGCGAGCGAGGCGACGCCCCGCTCGAACACGGCTCCGATGTCCACCCCGTGGGTGCTGCGCGGCGACGAGTCCACGGCGACCCACCGCACGCCCGACCACGCCGGCCCGGACTCGGGGAACAGCCACCGGTTGGCCGCGTCGCGCACGGCGTCGATCGCGGCGCGCCCGGTGGCGGTGTGGTCGGCCGTGTTGAGTCCGCCGCCCGACCAGGTGTCGTGGTGGTTGCCGACGATCACCAGCTCCGGCCGGTGCCGCCGGATCGCGGCGGCGATGTCGCGCCGCAGCGCAACACCGTAGGAGACGAGCCCGTCGGGGTGGCCGAGGAACTCCACGACGTCGACCCCGACCTCCGCGGCGGCCGCCCGCTGCTCGGCCTCCCGCAGCGGGCCGCACTCGGCGGGCGGCAGCGTGTCGATCCCGGCCTCACCGCTGGTGGCGAGCACGTAGCCGACCCACTTGCCCTGCCCCGTCCAGCGGGCGACGGCGGCCGCGGCGCCGTACTCCAGGTCGTCGGGGTGGGCGACGACGGTGAGGGCGCGCTGCCAGTCCTCCGGCATCGGTGTGAGCGGTTCGGTCATGGGGGCGATCCTGCCGTCCGGGTCGCGCCGGACTGCAGCATGGTGGCCATCCAAGCGTCAGATCGCAGGATGGCCACCATGCTGCGATCCCGGGCAGGCTCCGCGCGCACTGCTCAGCGCGGCCGCGCCGCCGTTCGGTCCCGCCGGTAGACCTGCCCGAGCACCCGCAGCCCCAGTATCGCGGAGATCATCAGGAGCAGGTAGCCGATCAGCTGGTTGACCGACATCGCCTCGCTGATCCGCGGCCCGCCGTCCGACACGAGCAGCAGCGCCGCCATGACGCCGGTGGTCGCGGCGATCGCCGTGGCCAGCAGGACCTTGAGGACGTTGCCCGTCCAGGTCGGGGCCGCCGGGGTGGCCACCTGCACCGTGAACGTGCCGTTGTCCAGCGCCGTGACGATCCGGTCGACGCGCCGCGGCAGCCGCCGGATGAGCGGCAGCAGCCCGGCGAGCTCGTCGGTGACCGTCTTGCGCAGCGCCGCCGGCTCGAGCCGGGCCGACACCTGCCGGGCGGCGAAGTCGCGGGCGCCTGCGATCAGGTCGAAGGCCGGGTCGAGCCGGGTCAGCGTGCCCTCGATCGTGCCGAGGGCCCGCAGCACCGCGGCGAGCTCGGGCGGGGTCGTCAACCCGTGCTGCGCGACGAGCCCGAACAGGTCGCCGATCACGGCGGAGTCCAGCGGCAGCCCGGGCCCGACGTTGCGGACGAGGAACCGGCCCATCGCGCGCTGCAGCGCCCGCTCGTCGAGGTCAGCGGGCGCCTCCACCACCTCGAGCAGCGCGTCGACCACGGCGGCCGGGTCGTCGCGGTCCAGCGCGAGCAGCAGCTGCTGCAGGCTCCCCCGCAGCGCGCCGTCGAGCCGCCCCACCGAGCCCAGATCGAGCATCCCGACCCGCAGCGGGTCGCTCGACAGCAGCAGGATGTTGCCGGGATGCGGGTCGGCGTGGAAGACGCCGTCGACGAGGATCTGGCCGAGCAGCGCGTCGAGCAGCTCGCGAGCCAGGGCCGCCCGGTCCGTGCCGGCCGCTGCGGTGTCCACCGGGACTCCGCGGAAGCGCTCCATCACGAGCACCCGACGCGTCGCGAGGCCCGCCGCCAGCTTCGGCATCCGCACGACGGTGTCGGCTCCGCGCCGCTGCGCAGCCGTGGCGATCGCGGTGATGTTGCGGGCCTCGGTGCGGAAGTCGAGCTCCTCCAGCAGCGACGCCGCGAAACCCTCGGCCAGTGCGACGACACCGAGCGAGCGTCCCCACTGCGTGGAGCGCTCCAGCCGGCGCGCGATCCGCCCGACGATGTCGAGGTCGCTCGCCACCACCGCCGCGATGCGCGGCCGTTGCACCTTGATCACGACCTCGCGCCCGTCGTGCAGCCGGGCGGTGTGCACCTGCGCGATCGACGCGGCCGCGAGCGGCTCCGCGTCGATGGAGGCGAACACCTCGCCGGCGTCTCGGCCCAGCTCGGAGCCGATCGTGTCGAGCACCGCCGCCCACGGCACCGGGCTGGCGCCGGCCTGCAGCGCGGAGAGCTCCTCGATGAACTCGACGGGCAGCAGGTCGGCGCGCGTCGACAGGATCTGGCCGAGCTTGACGAAGGACACCCCTGCGTCGTCGAGCGCGGCGGCCATGGACCGTGCGAGGCGCCTGCGCCCGTCGCTGGTCGACAGGTCCGGGCGCTGCCGGGTGAACACGTACACGCCCAGTCCGTGGCGCATCAGGATCCGGGTGATGCGCAGGTAGCGCAGCGATCGCCGGAACCACGCCGGGGTGGCCCGCACGATCCGGATCGGCCCCGGCAACGTTCCGCTCGGGACGATCGCCTCGGCCGTGACCAGCACGATCATGGCCAGCACCACGCTCATCAGCGTTCCGATGAGGACGTAGAAGAACGCCGGGAAGTCGGCGCCCGTCAGCACCGCCGCCGGGGTGATCGCGATGATCAGCGCGCCGGTCAGGGACATCGCGAGCACCGCGGTGAGCAGCCTGCGCACCAGCGAGAAGTCCATGCCCAGCGGCCTGCTGATGAGGATGCTGAACAACCACACCGCCGCTATCGCGGTGAGCGGGGCGATGACGATGTCCACGAAGTGAATCTTGTCCTGCTCCGGGGCCGCGCACCTCCGGGACCACCCCGAGGTGGGGTAACCCCTACCCGGAGTCGGGGGCGGGGTGAGCCGGACCTACGGCACCGGCCCGTCGACGGTGCGCACCGTCGACCGCGTGGACGTCGAGTTCCCGCGCGGCACCTGGACCGCGGTGATGGGACCGTCCGGATCGGGCAAGTCCACGCTGCTGCACTGCGCCGCCGGGCTGGGGCGGGTGGACTCCGGGACGGTGCTCATCGGCGACACCGACATCACCGCAGCGAGCGACGCGGCGCTCACCCAGCTGCGCCGGGACCGGATCGGCTTCGTGTTCCAGAGCTTCAACCTGATCGCCTCGCTCACCGCGGAGCAGAACGTGGCGCTGCCGCTGCGGCTGGCCGGCCGCAGGCCGCAGCGCTCGCAGGTGTGCGACGCGCTCGCCGCCGTCGGGCTGGCCGACCGCGCGCTGCACCGTCCGCGCGAGCTGTCCGGCGGGCAGCAGCAGCGCGTGGCGATCGCCAGGGCGATGGTGACGCGACCGGAGGTCCGCTTCGCCGACGAGCCGACGGGCGCGCTGGACTCGACCTCGGCGCGGGCCGTGCTCGGGCTGCTGCGCACGATGGTGGCCGCCGGGCAGACGATCGTCATGGTCACCCATGACCCGGCCACTGCCGCCCGCGCGGGCGGTGGTGTTCCTGCGCGACGGCCGCATCGTCGACCGGCTCATCGGCGCGGACGCCCGCGCCGTCGCCGACCGCCTCGTCGCGCTTGAGGGCTGAGCGGTGCTGCGGCTGTCCTGGTCCACGTTCACCGAGCGGTGGACCCCGTTCATCGGCGCCGCACTGACGGTGTGCCTCGGGGTCGCGCTCGTGCAGTCGAGCCTGCTGATCCTCGTCTCCGCGGCGACGCTGTCGGCATCTGCCGGACTGACCGCGACCGCTGCTGCGGCGTACGAGGAGCACGGCACGCTCGCCGTCACGGTCTCCGCCCTCACCCTCGGCGTCTCGACGTTCCTCGCGGCCTTCATCGTCGGTTCGACGTTCGCGTTCACGTGGCCCAGCGGCGCCGCGACCTCGCGCTGCTGCGCTTCACCGGCGGCAGCTCGGGGCAGCTGCACCGGCTGCTCGTCGGCGAGGCGGCGCTGCTCGGCGCCATCGGCACGGCCGCCGGCGTCCCGCTCGGGCTGCCGGTGATGGCCTTCCAGACCTGGCTGCTCACCTCCCTCGGCATCGCGCCGGAGGGCGTCGTCTCGCAGTGGCGCGGCCGGATCCTCGGGGTGTCGGTCGGTGTCGGGATCGGTGTCGCGCCGGCCGGTGTGCTGGTGGCCGCCCGCCGCGCCGCACGCGTCCGTCCGCTGGAGGCACTGCGCGACACCGGCGAGTCGGCGAAGGTCATGACGCTGAGCCGCTGGATCGCCGGGGCGGTGTTCGCCGCGGGCGCCGTCGCGCAACAGGACCGCGGGTGATCTCGTGGTCGACGCGAGCGGGCCGGTGGGCCCGCGGATCGCCGCCGTACCCGGCGTCGCGGCAGCCAGTACCGAGACGACGGTGCCGATCACGGTGACCTCGGCAGCAAGCACGAGCAGCGGTCCGGCCAGGCGCTGGTCGTCGACCCGGCCGCCTACGGCCGCGCGCACCCGGGCGCGGCACCGCTGGCGGCGATCGGCGGGCGCGCCGTCGCCGCGGTGTCCGACGAGCACGGTGGATCGACCGGTGACACGGTCGGGCTCAGCGTCGCCGGGGTCGAACTCGGTGCGGTCGAGGTCGTCACCGAGGTCGCCGAGGGCACCGGCGGCCACGTCGACCAACTGCTCCCGGCCGGGCTGATGTCCCCGTCGCTGCTGGTGGGCGCCCCGTCCCGGACGTTCGTGGCTGGCGCTGGCGCCCGGTGCCGACGCCACGGCCGTGACCGCCGCGCTGGCGACGATCGGCACGGTGTCCACCCTCGAGGACTGGATCGCCCGCTCCGCGGTGGCCAACGACGCGACCAGCACGAGCATCTTCCTGGTGATCTCGGGCCTCGGCGGGCCGTACGCGCTGATCGGCGTCATCAACGCCGTGATGATCGGCGCCGCCTCCCGACGCCAGGAGTTCGCCGCGAGTCGTGGGCGGTGGCGTTGGTGGTGAGCGGGCTCACGAGCGTGATCACGACGTGGTCGGGCACCCGCCGCAGCCCGGTGTCACTGCTGGGGACGGCCGAGTGAGGAATCCCCGACCAGCCGCACCACGCGTTCGGCAGCGGGCGCGTGGCGGTAGCCGCGGCGCCGCGATGGGTCGAACGACAGGCTCCACGGCGCGATCGCGCGGGACTTGACCAGCAGCGCGGCGGTGCCGTCCGCCGCGGCGGGGATGCGGTGGAACTCGGTGAACAGCAACGCTCCGGCGTCACCGGTGCAGTAGGTGCCGCGGTGCTTCAGCCCGGCCTGGTCGATCAGGCCGGTGCGGGCGTTGATCGCAACATCGAACCGCTCGTGCTCGTACGAGCCGCTCAGCACGGTGCTGCTGAGGTGGTAGCGGTGGTTGTGCACGGACTCCGCGTAGCCCCGCAGCCAGTCGCGCTGGGGCCGGTAGGTGTGCAGCCAGAACGAGAACGGCTCGTCCGGGACGTCACGCAGGCACCGCGCGACGTGGGTGGCGGCCGCCATGGGCGGCGCGGCACCCGGCGGCAGGTCGGCGAGGTGGCGGCGCACGGCGTGGCAGGGGTCGGTCGCGCTCGCCCAGCATCGGAACGCCGCGTCGAACGCCGACCAGCGGAGCACCGGATCGGCGTCGAGCCCGTTCAGTTGCACGGCGAGGTCCGCGAGCGCGGGATCCGTCGGCACGGTGATCAGCTCCTGAACGTGTCCGACACCCGGCAGCGCATGGAGTGTCCGATCGACTGCAATCGGTCACTGTATCCGCGAGCACCGATCCGGCACATCGGGTGACCAGGTGATGGAGCGACTACCCTCAGTGCCGGGCCGGGGCACGCCCTAGAATCGGCGATCGTTATGAGCGCCACTGTGCAGGCCACCGATCTCGCCGCAGGCCACGGCTCCCGTGTCCTGTTCTCCGGACTCGACCTCGTCATCGCCCCCGGCGACGTCGTCGGGCTCGTCGGCGCCAACGGCGCGGGCAAGTCGACGCTGCTGCGGATGCTCGCGCGCGAGCTCGATCCCGAGGAGGGTGCGCTCGCCGTCAGCCCGCCGTCGGCCACGATCGGGCACCTCCCGCAGGAGCCCGACCGGCGCGAGGGCGAGACGGTCGGCGCGTTCCTCGCCCGGCGCACCGGGGTCACCGCCGCGCAGGAGGCGATGGACGCCGCCGCGGAGGCGCTCGGCGACGGTGCTCCGGGCGCCGACGACACCTACGCCGCCGCGCTGGACCGCTGGCTGGCGCTGGGCGGCGCCGACCTGGACGAGCGCTCCGGCGAGGTGGCCGCGAGCGTCGGGTTGGCCGTCGACATGCAGACGCCGATGACCGCGCTGTCGGGCGGCCAGGCGGCCCGCGCCGGGCTCGCCGCGCTGCTGCTGTCGCGCTACGACGTGCTGCTGCTCGACGAGCCCACCAACGACCTCGACCTCGACGGACTGGAGCGGTTGGAGCGGTTCGTGCAGGGCCTGCGGGGTGGGCGGGGAGCCAGCACTGTGATCGTCAGCCATGACCGGGAGTTCCTGGCCCGCACCGTCACCCGGGTCGTCGAGCTCGACCTCGCCCAGCAGCAGGTGGGTGTCTACGACGGCGGCTACGACAGCTACCTCGCCGAGCGCGACGTGGCGCGGCGCCACGCCCGCGAGGCCTACGAGGAGTACGACGACAAGCTCGGCGGGCTCAAGGACCGCGCCCAGATGCAGCGCAACTGGATGGCGCAGGGCGTGCGCAACGCCCGTCGCAAGAGCCCCGACAACGACAAGATCGGCCGCAACAAGCGCGCGGAGACCAGCGAGAAGCAGGCCGCGAAGGCCCGGCAGACGGCGAAGATGATCGAGCGGCTCGACGTCGTCGAGGAGCCGCGCAAGGAGTGGGAGCTGCGGATGACGATCGCCGCGGCCCCGCGCTCCGGCGCGATCGTCGCGTCGATGTCGGGGGCGGTGGTCCACCGCGGCTCGTTCGTACTCGGGCCGATCGACGCCCAGGTCGACTGGGCCGACCGCATCACGATCACCGGCGCCAACGGCTCCGGCAAGACCACGCTGCTCGGGGCGCTGCTGGGCCGCATCCCCGTCGACGAGGGCTCGGCCGGGCTGGGTTCGGGGGTGCGCGTGGGCGAGATCGACCAGGCCCGCGGGCTGTTCCTCGGGTCGGCGTCGCTGGCCCGCTCGTTCGGGGAGGCCGTACCGGACTGGGCCGAGTCCGACGTCCGTACGTTGCTCGCGAAGTTCGGGCTGACCGGTGACCACGCACCCCGCCCGGCCGCGTCGCTCTCGCCGGGGGAGCGGACCCGGGCCGCACTGGCGCTGCTGCAGGCCCGCGAGGTGAACCTGCTGGTGCTCGACGAGCCCACCAACCACCTCGACCTGCCCGCGATCGAGCAGCTGGAGAGCGCGCTGGACAGCTTCGGCGGAACCGTGCTGCTGGTCACCCACGACCGCCGGATGCTCGACACGGTGCGCACCACCCGGCGCTGGAACGTGGCGGACGGGAAGCTCACGCAGTCCTGATCCCGGCCCCGGACAGATCGCCGTCCCGGATTGCAGGAAAAGTCCGTCATGGCCTGCGGCCGCCATGAAAGGTGAGAACCGGGACGTCGGCTGCGGATGGGGAGTGTGCTCCGCGCTACGGCGCCCTCGCCGGGCCGGCAGATCAACTGGAGGGGGTTGTGCCCTCCCGGGGTACGCGAGCCGCACGCCACGGTCCTGTCGATGACGCTGCGGTGCGGCTCGCGCGGATCATGCTCGCCGAGGAGCACAGGAGGGCCCCGGCGTGGGGCGCTGCGGTGCGGGTGGGGTGATCAACGCCCACTGGTTCGGTGTTGACCATGACCCAGTGGGCGTTGATCTTCGTGCCGGTGGTCGAGGGCTTTCCTGCAAGTCGTTCGGGTGGTGGTCGGATCAGGTCTGCAGCGTCTGCGCCTCGATGGCGAAGCGCAGCTCCTCCTGCCCGTCGGCGCCGGGCACCTTCTGGACGTCGAGGACCTTGTCGTCGAGCACCTGGGCCGCGGCGGGCTCCAGGAACACGGTGACGCCGTCGCCGCTGAGCACGACGTCGTCGGACGCCGGTTGTCCGGCGAGGGAGAGCTCGAGGCCCTGGTTCGGATCGGGGGCGGCAATGCGGAGACCGCCACCATCGGGCAGCTCCGCATCGGAGGTGAGCGACTTGATGGCTTCGGCCGCAACATCGGTGATTGCCAACATGAGCGGTGACGCTAGGTGCTCTGGACCCATCCCGCAGCGTGGGGCGGACGCCGCTGGTCGGTCAGCCGAAGGTGTCCGGATCCGGGCCCAGCCGGACCCCGGCGTCGAGGCCGCCCAACAGTGCCATGTCCGCGGGAGCCAGTTCGAAGTCGAACACCGCGATGTTCTCGGCGATCCGGTCGGGGGTCACCGACTTCGGGAAGACGATGTTGCCGAGCTGGATGTGCCAGCGCAGCACCACCTGGGCGGGGGTGCGACCGACCTTCGCGGCGAGGTCGGTGACGCGCTCGTCGCGCAGCAGGTCGCCACCCTGCGCGAGCGGGCTCCACGCCTCGGTCGCGATGCCGTGCTCCTGGTGGTATCCCCGCAGGTCGGCCTGCGCGAGGCGGGGGTGCAGCTCGATCTGGTTCACCGCGGGGACGGTGCCCGTCTCGGCCGCCAGCCGCTCCAGGTGCGGGATCTGGAAGTTGGACACGCCGATCGCCCGGGCCTTGCCCTCCGCGGCGATCTTCTCGAACGCCTGCCACGTCTCCACGTAGCGGTCCTGCGCCGGCTGTGGCCAGTGGATCAGGAACAGGTCGACGTGGTCGAGGCCGAGCCGCTCCAGGCTCCCGTCGAGCGCGCGCCGGGCCGCGTCGCGGCCGTGCTCGGCGTTGTCGAGCTTCGTGGTGACGAACACCTCGTCACGCGCCAGCCCGGAGTCCGTGATCGCCTGCCCGACCGCGGCCTCGTTGCCGTAGCCCTGCGCGGTGTCGATGTGGCGGTACCCCGCGTCGAAGGCCGCCCGCACCGCCGCCGAGGTGTCCGCGACCGGGATCTGGAAGACGCCGAACCCGAACTGCGGGATCGCGCTGCCGTTGTTCAGCTGGATGCTCGGGACGTCAGTCATACCCTCCGGCTACCCGATACGGCCCGTTCTCACTCCTCCCAGACGGCCTGGACCTGCGCCAACGCCGCTTTGGCCTGCGCGCGACCGGCCCGCGCAGCGGCGGCCCGGCGGGCCGGATCGAGCACGTTGCGGCCGATCGCGGTCACCGCGGCGGCATCGGGTGTGACCACGGCGACACGCCCCCGCAACCGGCGGGCCTGCGCGGCGACGGCGGTGCCGCCACCCATGCCGCGGGCGATCGGGGCCAGCACGACCACGCGGTCGCAGTCCCGTGCGAGATCGACGTTGGCGGGCGAGCGCACCCCGCCGTCGATGTAGCGGTGGGCACCGATCGTGACCGGCGGCCAGACTCCGGGAACGGCGCAGCTCGCGGCGACGGCCGACACCAGCGGCACGTCGGACGTGCGGTCGAACACGGTGAACGCGCCGGTCCGCGCGTCGACGGCGGTGATGCGCAGCGCGCGGTCGGGCCATTCGTGCTTCGGGAGCCGGGCCCCGATCACGGCGATGCGGTCGGACTCCGGCGTGCTGGCAGTGCGCGCCGCCATGCGCCCGATCCGGGCGCGGATCCTCTGCGGGGACGGCGGGCCGATCATGGCCAGCCCGAGCCGCAGCATCGTCGCGGGGCCTATCGAGGCCGCGATCTCGCCGGTGGGCGGGGCCAGCTGCGCCTGGTAGCGCTCCTCGACGTCGACGCCGGTGGCGATCTGTGCGCCCACGACCGAGCCGGCGGACGTGCCGACCACGACGTCGGCGCCGGTGAGATCGACGCCCAGCTCGGCGAGCCCGGCGATGACCCCCAGTTCCCAGGCGATCCCGGTGATGCCGCCGCCGCCCAGCACGAGCGCTCGCTCCGTCATGCCGTCGATCCTGTCAGGCGGCGACGCATGCGGCCTCCAGCGGCACGACCGACGACGCCGGTGCCGTGTGGAGGGCCCACACACCCAGCACGACGACGGCCGCGACGTCGGTGAGCGCCATGCCCCGCTCCACGAGTCCCAGCGGCAGGAGCTGCCACCACGAGACGTCCAGCGACGGAGCGATCGCGACGACCACGAGTATCACCGCGAACCAGGCCAGCGCGAGGATGCCCAGACCACCCGTCCAGGAGGCGAACCGTCGCGAGCCGGGACGCCTGCGGCCACGCCGCGCGATCAGGATCGCCGCCACCGGCAGCGCGAGGAACGCGACGACGCTCGCGTAGCGGTGGATGGAGCCGCTCAGGCTCGGTCCGACCGACCAGTTCGTCTTCTCGAACGCGACGACGGCCAGCAGCCCGAGCACCCACGCACCGGTCAGCACGGTGGCGACCGACGCCGGTCGCAGCACGTCGGCCCTGATCAGCGCGACCAGCACCAGCGCCGAACCCACCGCGAGCCCGACGACCCCGACGTCGAAGAGCCAGCCGTAGGGGCCCAGCGCGTACTGGCTGATCGTCAGCCGGACCGGGTCGACCTGGCCGGCCGCGACGACGTGCAGCGCCCCGATCAGGGCGATGGCGACCGCGGCGCCGGCGACACCGGACGCGGCCAGCGCGCGGGTTCGCGCAGCAGCGACAACGGACTCGGTGGGGGCAGGCACGGTGAACTCCCGGAGCGCGACGATGGTTGATCTCTCAACGGCGAATGCGCTCCGGACGTTCCCGGTGTTCGGTTTGCCCGGTGCGTCGTGAGCCGGTCAGGCTCTCGGTCGCAACTGCAGAGCCAGCGCCGCCAGCTGCGCGAGGTGCGCGGGCTCGCGGGTACCGGCCTGGCGCAGCTGGGTGCGACAGCTGAAGCCGTCGGCGAGCACCGCGACGTCCGGCGCGGCGGCCCGGACGGCCGGCAGCAGCACGCGCTCCGCGCAGGCCATCGACACCTCGTAGTGGCCCTTCTCGAAGCCGAAGTTGCCGGCGAGCCCGCAGCATCCGGAGTCGAGGACCTCGGCGTCGATGCCGAGCGCGGCCATCACGGTGCGGTCGTCGTCGGTGCCCAGCTCCGCGTGCTGGTGGCAGTGCACCTGCACCAGCGCCTGCTGCCGCGGCCCCGTGGCGCGCTCGCGCAGCTCGTCGGCGTGCTCGGCGAGCACCTCGGCGAACGTCCGGACGCCGGTGGCCAGCCGTGCCGCCAGCGGCTCGTCGGGCAGCAGCTCGGTGCCGTCGGCCCGCAGCGCGGCGGTGCAGGAGGGCTCCAGCCCGATCACCGGGATGCCGGCGGCCAGCCACGGCTCGATGGTGCGCAGGCTGCGGCGCAGCACGCGGCGGGCGGCGTCGACCTGGCCGGTGGACGTCCAGGTCAGCCCGCAGCAGACGTCGCGGGGCGGCAGCTCGACGGTGTAGCCGAGCGCCTCCAGCACCCGCACGGCGTCCTCGGCGATCGCGGGGTCGAAGCGGTTGGTGAAGGTGTCGGGCCAGAGCAGGACGCGCCGCTCCCGAGGTTGCAGGAAGGCCACCTTCCCGCCAGATCCTTGCGGCAAGGTGGCCTTCCTGCCACGCGTGAACGCCCGCCGCGCGATCGGCGGGATCGCCCGCTCCGGCGTGATGCCACCGGCGCGCTTGGCAAGGGTCCCGAGCGGGCCCCGGGCCATCCGGTTGACCAACCCGATGACCGGGGCCGGCAGCCGGCCCGTCAGTCGCATCCAGCGCGGCAGCGCCCCCATCGCGTAGTGCGAGGCCGGGCGCACCTTGCCCTTGTAGCGCTGCGCGAGGAACTCCGTCTTGTACGACGCCATGTCGACGCCGACCGGGCAGTCGCGCTTGCAGCCCTTGCACGACAGGCACAGGTCCAGCGCCTCGGCAACCTCCGGCGACTGCCAGCCGTCCTTGATCACCTGGCCGTTGGCCATCTCGAACAGCAGCCGCGCACGGCCCCGTGTCGAGTGCATCTCCTCGCCGGTGGCCCGGAAGCTCGGGCACATGACGCCGCCGGTCTCGGTGACGCACTTGCCCACGCCCAGGCAGCGGCGCGTGGCGCGGTTGAACGAGCCGCGGTCGTGCGCGAACGCGAGCTGGGGCTTGTCGCGCAGCGTCGGCAGCCCGACGAACACGCGCAGGTCCTCGTCCATCTTCGCGGGCCGCACGACGCGGTCGGGGTTCATCCGGTCGTCGGGATCCCAGATGCCCTTGAACTCCTCGAAGGCCTTGATGATCTGCGGCGGGTACATGCGCGGCAGCAGCTCCGCGCGCGCCTGGCCGTCGCCGTGCTCACCCGAGAGCGACCCGCCGTGCGCCACGGCCAGGTCGGCCGCGTCCTCCATGAAGCTGCGGAAGTCGGCGATACCGGGACGGGTGAGCAGGTCGAAGTCGATCCGGACGTGCAGGCAGCCGTCGCCGAAGTGGCCGTAGTAGGCACCCCGCCGGTGGTGTCGGGCCAGCAGCGCGTCGAACTCGCGCAGGTAGGCGCCGAACCGCTCCGGCGGCACCGCGGCGTCCTCCCAGCCGGGCCACGCCTCCCCCCCGTCGGGTGAGCGGGTGACGATGCCGGCGCCGTCCTCGCGGATGCGCCACAGCGCGCGCATCTGCGCCGGATCGCCGACGACGATCGTGGAGGTGGTGTAGGGCTTCATGGCCACGACGACGGCCTGGGCCGCGGCCTCGGCCTCCCCGCGCGTGGCGCCACCGGTCTCGACGTAGAGCCAGCCCGCGCCCGGGGGCAGCGCCCGCGACGCGGTCTCGTCGGGCTGCGCGGCGCGCAGTGCCGCGATCAGCCCGGCGTCCATGCCCTCGATCGTGAGCGGTCCCAGCTCGCGCACCACCGTGACGTGGTCGGCAGCGAGGTACGCGTCGGGGAAGCCGAGCACGGCCAGCGCCCTCGCCGGCGGCGACTCGACGAGCCGCACCGTGGCCTCGAGCAGCGTGGCGCACGTGCCCTCGGTGCCCACCAGCGCCTTGGCCAGGTCGAACCCGTTCTCCGGGAGCAGCTGGTCGAGGTTGTAGCCCGACACCCGCCGCGTCAGGTCGGGGAACGAGCTGCGGACCTCGTCGGCGAGCCGCTCGCCCAGCGCGGCCAGCGCGGTGGGGATCCGGCCCGTGGTCGGACCGCCCCGGCCGAGCGTGAGCCGCTCGCCGCGGTAGGTCAGCACGTCGAGCCCGTGGACGTTGTCGACCGTCTTGCCCCACGCCACCGAGTGCGAGCCGCACGCGTTGTTGCCGATCATCCCGCCGAGCGTGCACCGGTTGTGCGTGGACGGGTCGGGGCCGAACGTCAGCCCGTGCGGGCGCGCGGCATCGCGCAGCTTGTCGAGCACGAGCCCGGGCTGCACCCGCGCGGTGCGGGCCTCCGGGTCGAGCTCGACGATCCCGCTCAGGTGCTTGGTGAAGTCCAGCACCACCGCGGTGTTGACCGCTTGCCCCGCGATCGACGTGCCGGCGCCGCGGGGCAGCACCGGCACGTCGTGCGTGGAGCACACCGACACCGCCGCCTCGACGTCGTCGGTGTCGAGCGGTGCGATGACACCGATCGGCACGCGCCGGTAGTTCGACGCGTCGGCGGAGTACATCGCCTGCGTCGCGGTGTCGAAACGGACCTGCCCACGTACCGCCTTGACGAGGTCGGCGTGGAGGTCGTGATGGGGGCCGTCGGTTACCAGTTCTCGACCGATCTCGTCAGGATGCCGGCGATGTCGTCCTCCGTCGGCGTCTTCGGGCAGGTGGCGAGCAGCCGCTGCTGCTTCATCGTGCCAGGCACCAGATCGGGGACGTCCGCCTCGGTGTACCCGACGCCCCCGATGCCGTTGGGGATGCCGATGTCACGCATCAGCGAGATCAGCACCGACGGCAGCTGCTCGGCGGGGTCGCTGGTCTTCGCGGCGTCCGGATCCATCATCTGAGCGGCGCGCAGGTGCCGCTCCGGTGCGCTCTCGAAGGAGAACCGGAACGCCTCGGGCGCCGTCAGCGACACCGACTGGCCGTGGGGCACCATCGGCTCGTCCTGCGGGTAGCCCGCGGGCCGGTAGTCCTTGACCATGCCGGCGATCGGGTAGGCGTTGGCGTGCGGGATGTGCACCCCGGAGTTGCCGAAGCCCATGCCGGCGAAGGTGGCGGCCATCATCATGTTCGAGCGCGCCTCGAGGTCGTTGGCGCCGTCGTGCACGGCCGTGCGGAACGACTGCGCGAGCAGCCCCATCGCCTTCTCGCACCACAGGTCCGACACCGGGTTGGAGCCGCAGTAGGTGACGCGCTCCTCGGGCTTCTTGCGGTCGAACGTGGTGTAGTACCGCGCGGTGTAGCTCTCGACGGCATGGCAGACGATGTCCATCCCGGACGCCGCGGTGACCTCCGGTGCCAGCGTCATCGTCAGCAGCGGGTCGATCACGGCGAGCGTCGGGCGCAGCCGCCAGTGGCTGATGCCGGTCTTGACCTTCATCGACAGGATGTCCAGCACGCACATCGCGGTGGACTCCGACCCGGTGCCTGCGGTGGTCGGGACCGCGATGAGCGGCTTGAGCTGGCCCGGCGGGACCTTGGCGTTGCCGATCGGCTTGTTGATGTAGTCCATCAGCTCGCCGGGGTGGCTGGTCAGCAGGTTGATGGCCTTGGCGGTGTCGATGGCGGACCCGCCGCCGACAGCGACGAAGCCGTCCCACGGACCCTGCGCCCGTGCGTACTCGGTGGCCTTGTTCATCGAGTCGTCGGTGGGCTCGACGTGCACGCCGTCGAAGATCTGCGACTCGATGTCGTAGCGGCGCAGGTTGTCGGCGATCCGCTGCGGCGCACCGAGTGCGCTGATCCCGGGGTCGGTGACGATGAGCACCCGCTTCACGCCGTAGCCCGACATCTCGAAGCCGATCTCGTCGGAGGCGCCCGCACCGAACTTGAGTGGTGGCGCCCCCCAGGTGAAGATCGTCTCTTCGGTCAGTTCGATGTCGGCCATCGTGGTCCCTTCGCCGATGAGGGGAGCGTTCCTTTCCGCGACCGTGGCATGTGGCATGCCACTCGTCAATCCGGGGTCGGTCCCTCGCCCTGCCCACCGGGCGAGGTCCAGCCCATGTCGAGGTCGACTCCCACCGCCTCGGCCCCGGCCTCCTGGCGGATCAGGAGCTCCGCGGTGTGGAGCAGATGTGCCCGCATGGCGGCTGCCGCGCCCTCGGCGTCGCCCGCCTCGACGAGGATGAGCACGGCCGCGTGCTCGGCCACGATCGCGTCGAGCGAGCGCGACGATCCCGCCGTCGAGACGCCACTGCGCAGCACCATGTCGCGCAGCCCGTCGACGTACTCGGCAAGGCGCCCGTTGCCCGACGCCGCGATCAGCAGCCGGTGGAAGCGCCGGTCGTGCTCCCACAGCCGGTACTCGTCGTCGGCGGCCGCGGCCCGCTCCATGCCCTGGAGCTGTTTGCGCAGCTCCCGGCGTCCTGCGGCGTCGAGCAGGGCGACGGCGCGCCGCGTGGCAGGCACCTCCAGCAGCAGCCGCAGCGTGAAGACCTCCTCGAGGTCGTGCACCGAGGTCTGCAGGACGCGCACGCCCCGGTTGCGCTCGAAGCGCACCATCCCCTGCTGCGCCAGCTTGATCAGCGCCTCCCGGACCGGCGTGCGCGAGACCCCGAGCTGGGTGGCGAGGCTCTGCACCGAGTGCAGCGTGCCGGGCGCCAGCTCACCGGTGATGACGGCAGCGCGCAGGGCGCCGAGCACCTGCACGTTGACCGTCTCGGCCTGCTGGAGGAGTCGCACCCCTGGATTACTACCAGCCCGGCGATGTGAGCGAACGCACTACGGACTCGGCCTTCCCGTACATCGCCCGCACGGTGCGGCCGTCCTCGAACTCCCCGATGGCCGTCATCTCCCAGATGCTGCCGGCGCGGCGCAGCACGCTCATGACCACGCCGGTGCGGGGCGCGGACTCGGTGAGGTCGAACCGCACCAGCTCCGCGTTGGAGTCGAGGTCGATGAGCCGGCAGTACGCGTTGCGCACCGCGGTGAACTTGTGACCCCGGTAGGAGTTGACCACGAACACCACCGCGGCCGCGTGCGGCGGGAGCCGCTCCAGGTCCACCCGGATCAGCTCGTCGTCACCGGATCCAGCTCCGGTCAGGTTGTCGCCGGAGTGCTCGATGGCACCGTTGCAGGCCGACAGGTCGCCGTACCAGACCGCGTCGATCTTGGCGCCGCGATCGTCGATCAGGATCGCCGATGCGTCGAGGTCGATGTTGCCGCCGCGCGCTGCGGCGTCCCAGCCCAGCGCCATCGCCACGCGCCGCAGCGGCGGGGCACCCTGCTTGACGAGCGAGACGGTCTGCCGCTTGGCCAGCGAGACCTTGCCCTTGTCCAGGGTGATCTTGCCGGTGGCCGGCGGTGGTCCGGCCGCGACGGGCCTCGCGACGGGCGGCACCGGTGGCAGCCCCGCGGGCACACCGGGCGGCGGTCCCTGGGGAACCGGCGGTGCGGCAGGCGGAAGGGGCGGGGGTGGCGGGGGTTCCTCCTCCGCGACGGAGATGCCGTAGTCGGCGGCGATGCCGCCCAGCCCGTTGGCGTAGCCCTGCCCGACGGCACGGACCTTCCACTGCGCCCCGCGCCGGTAGATCTCGACGCACAGCAGCGCGGTCTCGGCGCCGAGCCCGTCGGGCTCGAAGACGGCCACCGGCTGCCCGGCGACGGCGACGTCCATCCGCAGGCCGCCGAGCGCTCCGAACGTGGCGGGGCCGCGCCCGTCGAGGCTCGCGGTGACGACGACCTGCTCGATCACCTCCTCGACGGAGCCGGGGTCGACGTCGACGCCGTCGGGCCGGTAGCGCACGCCCGGGGCCTCCGGCTGGTTGTAGAACACGAAGTCGGCGTCGCCGCGCACCTTCCCGCCGGCGGTGACGAGCAGCGCGGAGATGTCGACGGGCGCGGCCGCGGTGACGCGGACCGCCACGGGGCCTGCCGGAAGTGGGGCATTTGCCCCCTTGGGGAGGTTCTGCACAGCACCGATCCTGCCAGCGCTGCCGCCGGCATGGGAGCGCGCGCGCGTTTGCGTCAGGTTGCCGGGTGCGCGGCGGCGCCGACCGGGAGCCGCGCGGCCGCGAGCAGGCCGCACCCGACACCGACGCCGACCATGGCGAGCCCGCCGACGGGCCAGTAGATGTGGCCGTGCAGGAACGGCACGGCCGCGCCGATCAGCAGGACGGTGCCGGGGACGGCACGGGTGCCGTCGCGACCGACCGCCAGCACGCCGACGAGCACCGTGGCGGCGAGGAACGCGTACACGCCGACCTCGGCGAGCTCGTTGCCCAGCTCGATGAGGTTCAGCGCGATCTGGCTGCCGCCGCGCTGGGTCTCGACGGCGATCCCGGCGCCGATCCCGGCCAGCGTGTCGAGACCGGTGTAGAAGGCGGCGAACAGGTAGGCGGCGAGGCGGGCCGCCCAGGCCAGCGGGCCGCGGTCGTTCCGCACGAGCGTCCAGATCGCCACCGCGAGCAGGGGGAAGATCGGCAGCAGCAGCACGTGCAGCTGCCACCAGCGGGTGGCGGTGGCCGGCGTCAGGTCCACCGGGTGCAACAGGCCGATCACGGCCAGCGCGAGCCCCGGGAGCGCCACCGCGACCACCGGGACCCAGCGCTTCATGGGTGAAGCCTGGCAGCCTGGGCGGTATGGCGCGATTCGAGTACCGGGTGATCCAGGTCCGCGAGAGCCTCATCGGGGGCAAGCTGTCGGCCGACAAGCTGGAGAAGCTGCTCAACGACGAGGCGAGCAAGGGGTGGCAGGTCAAGGCCATCACCAGCACGGAGGTGAAGGGCCGCGTCGGGCCCGGCGGGGTGGACGGGCTGCTGGTGACGTTGGAGCGGCCGGTGGGGTGAGGTGCCGCGCGCCGTCCGGGACTGCAGGAAGGTGGCCATCCAAGCGTTCAACCGCATGATGGTGGCCATGCTGCGATCCGGGAGGTACCACCGGCTGATCTAGGGTGAGCCGGTGTCCGACCAGGTATCCGAGATCTTCGATCCCACCGCATGGCGTGAGGTGCCCGGCTTCGACTTCGCCGACATCACCTACCACCGTGCGGTCGACTCCGGCACGGTCCGGATCGCGTTCGACCGGCCCGAGGTGCGCAACGCGTTCCGCCCGGGCACGGTCGACGAGCTCTACCGCGCGCTGGACCACGCCCGCCAGTCCTCCGACGTCGGGTGCGTCCTGCTCACCGGCAACGGCCCGTCGCCGCGTGACGGCGGCTGGGCGTTCTGCTCGGGCGGTGACCAGCGCATCCGCGGCCGCACCGGCTACCAGTACGCGTCCGGCGACACCGCGGAGACCGTGGACCCGGCCCGGTCGGGGCGGCTGCACATCCTGGAGTGCCAGCGGCTGATCCGGTTCATGCCCAAGGTCGTCATCGCCGTGGTGCCCGGCTGGGCCGCGGGCGGCGGCCACTCGCTGCACGCCGTCGCCGACCTGACGCTGGCCAGCGCCGAGCACGCGCGGTTCAAGCAGACCGACGCCGACGTGGGCAGCTTCGACGGTGGCTACGGCTCGGCGTACCTGGCCAAGCAGGTGGGTCAGAAGTTCGCCCGCGAGATCTTCTTCCTCGGTCGCACCTACACCGCGGAGCAGATGCACCAGATGGGTGCGGTCAACGAGGTCGTCCCCCATGCCGACCTGGAGAAGGTCGCGCTGGAGTGGGCGAAGGAGATCAACGGCAAGTCCCCCACCGCGCAGCGGATGCTCAAGTACGCGTTCAACCTCACCGACGACGGCCTGATGGGCCAGCAGCTGTTCGCAGGCGAGGCCACCCGGCTGGCCTACATGACCGACGAGGCCGTCGAGGGGCGCGACGCATTCCTCGAGAAGCGCGAGCCGGACTGGTCGCCCTACCCGTGGCACTACTGAACGACCGCGCCGACCCCGCAGCCACCGCGCCGACGTCCCGACATCGGCGCGGTGGCCACAACGTTGGCGCGGTGGGGCCGTGAGGGTCGTTGCGCTCGACGGGTCGCCCGCCGCCGTCGGCGTGCTGGTGGACGCGCTGCGCGAGGCGCTCGACGGTGGCCCGGCCGTGCTGCCGATCGCCCCCGGTGCCGCAGCGCCTGCGACCGTGCCGGAGGCACCGACCGGCACCGCGGTGGCCATCGCGACGTCCGGTTCGACGGGCGAGCCGAAGCTGGTGGCGCTGTCGGCCGCGGCACTGCGCGCGTCGGCCACGGCCACCGCCACCCGGTTGGGCGGGCCCGCTCGCTGGCTGTTGGCGCTGCCCGCCGAGCACGTCGCGGGGGTGCAGGTGATCATCCGCGCGCTGCTGGCCGGGGCCGAACCGGTGGTGCAGGACCTGCGCGCCGGCTTCCGCACCGTCGACTTCACCACGGCCACGGAGGGGCTGGGCTCCGAACTCCGTCACACCAGCCTCGTCCCCACGCAGCTCGGACGCATCCTCGACGAGGGCGGCCGCGCGGTCGAGGCGCTGCGCGGCTACGCGGCAGTACTCGTCGGCGGCGCCGCGCTCCCCCCGGCGCTGCACGACCGCGCCACCGCTGCCGGCGTCCGGGTCGTCACCACCTACGGCATGAGCGAGACCGCGGGCGGGTGCGTCTACGACGGCGTCCCGCTCGACGGCGTCACCGTCGACCTCGACGCCGACGGCCGGATCCGGCTCGGCGGCCCCACCGTGGCCACGGGGTATCTCGGACAGCCCGCCGAGACCAGCGCCGCGTTCGTCGACGGCCGGTTCGTCACCGGCGACCTCGGCCGGTGGCGCGACGGTCGACTCGAGGTGCTCGGCCGCGCCGACGACGTGATCATCACCGGTGGCGAGAAGGTGGCCCCGGCGGCCGTCGAGCGCGTGCTCGCGGCACAGCCCGACGTCGAGGCGGTGTGCGTGGTGGGGCTGCCCGACCCGGAGTGGGGACAGATCGTCGCCGCCGCCGTGGTCCGGGGCAGCACCACGGATGCGGACTGGATCGAACCTCTCCGCACGGCCGTGCGGGCCGAGCTCGGCCGCGCCGCCGTGCCGCGACGCTGGCAGGCGATCGCGGCACTCCCCGTCCGCGGGATCGGCAAGCCGGATCGGGCGGCGGTGATGCGCCTCGTGAGCAAGCCGGACGGCGATCGCCACCACATCGGGTGACGCGTTGCTACACCCCTTGGTGGCGCTCACTCTCCGTTGATTGACCACTACAGATTCATCCGGTCTGCTGCGCCCCAGACGGCACTCCCGTCACACACGTCACATTCAGTTCGGCTTGGGGAGACGCAGCATGCGGACGAAACTGCGCACCGCGGCACTGCTCGCGATCGCAGGCGCCGTCATGGCCGCCACCGTCGGTCCGGCCGCTGCCGCCGAGGTTCCGGCCGCCGCGCCCGCGGCGTCCTGGCAACCGGATCTGACCAGCGGTGAGGCCGCCGGCGTCGACGCCTCCGGCGGCACGGCACGGCTCGACACGGCGCACGCCTTCCAGGCTCCGGCCGAGGACTCCGGGGGCGCCGAGGGCGGCCCCGCGGTGCCCACCGGCCTGCTGACGCTGGCTCCGCACCGGATCGCCACGGCCACCGACCGGGTCGCCACCACCGTGCTCGCCGACCTCCCGGCCGGCTCCACCGCCACCGTGGACGTGCGCGGGATGCGCGGCAACGGCGGCTGGTCGGAGTGGATCCCGGCAACGCAGACGGCGGCGGGCACCGTCGCGGAGCTGCCGGAACCGGCCTCCGACGTGCAGGGCAGGCTCGTGCTCACCGGCGGGACCGCCGGCGCGGCCGCCGCGCCCACGGTCCGTTCCGTGACGCTCACGGCACTGGCACCGGACCAGACCGAGGGCAAGCGCGCCACCGAGGACGCGCCTGCCAACTTCCGCGTCTTCGCGACGCGGGAGGGCCTCGTCGGGGGCACCACGGCGAACGGGCACGTGATCGCCGACCGCGACCTGTTCGTCGCGCTGCCGTCGAGGAGGGCGCTCTCCCCGCGGGACAAGAGCGACTACTCGGTCAAGGTGTGCGCGCCGAGCGGGCGGTGCGCGTTCGCACCGGTGTGGGACGTCGGGCCGTGGAACACCCGCG
The DNA here is from genome assembly GCF_042653605.1 of Pseudonocardia sp. GCM10023141. Lineage (NCBI taxonomy): Bacteria > Bacillati > Actinomycetota > Actinomycetes > Pseudonocardiales > Pseudonocardiaceae > Pseudonocardia > Pseudonocardia sp. GCM10023141. The sequence goes on along the minus strand of NZ_JBHSIR010000008.1, from coordinate 18,652 downwards.
ACGACTACTGGAACCCGGCCCCGCAGCGCCAGGAGTGGACCGACCTCGCGCAGGGTCTGCCCCAGGCCCAGGCCGCGTTCACGAACAACTACAACGGCGGCAAGGACCAGTACGACCGCAAGGTGGTCAACCCCGCCGGCATCGATCTCGGCGACGGCATGTTCTGGGACGCGCTGGGCCTCACCAACAACTCGTGGGTCACGGTGGACTACCTGTGGACCGGGTCGGTGCGCCTGTCCAAGGTGGTCGCCGACAACACGGTGTCGGTGCGCTCGGCCCCGGACCCCCAGGCGAAGGTGGTGGGGGTGGCCGCCAGCCGGGCCGCGGTGCCCGTCGAGTGCTCGCCCGCGGCGACCGCGACGGTCGCGGCGGGATCATGGTTGCGGATCGGGACCGGTCAGTTCATCGAGGCCGACACGGTCGACCACCAGGCCCCGGTGCCGGCCTGCGCAACCGGGCCCGGTCCGGCCGCGCCGTAGGGGCCCGCATACGGTTGGATCCGTGGCCACAGTCGCGGAATGGGTGCAAGGCGCCCGGCCCCGTACCCTCCCGACAGCGATCTCCCCGGTGCTGATCGGCACCGGTGCCGCCATCGGCGGCGGTGTCATCTCCCCCGGCCGGGCGGTGCTCGCCCTGATCGTCGCGATCGCGCTGGTCGTCGGCGTCAACTTCGCCAACGACTACTCCGACGGCATCCGCGGCACCGACGACGTGCGGGTCGGCCCGATGCGGCTGGTCGGCTCGAAGGTCGCGACGCCGAAGACGGTGCGCGGCGCGGCGCTCGCCTGCTTCTCCGTCGCCGGGCTGGCCGGACTGACGCTCGTGTCGCTGAGCCGGCAGTGGTGGCTCATCGCCGTCGGCGTGGTCTGCGTGCTGGGCGCCTGGTTCTACACCGGCGGCAAGCGCCCGTACGGCTACGCCGGGCTCGGCGAGGTCGCGGTCTTCCTCTTCTTCGGGCCGGTGGCCGTGCTCGGCACCGCGATCACCCAGAGCGGCCTGCCCGGTGCTCCGGCGGTGGTGAGCGCAATCGGCTGCGGCCTGCTCACGAGCGCCGTACTGGTGGCCAACAACCTGCGTGACATCCCCACCGATACCGACGTGGGCAAGCGCACCCTCGCCGTGGTGCTCGGCGACCGCGACACCCGGCGGCTCTACGCGGCGCTCGTGCTGCTGCCGTTCCTGCTCTCGGCCGGTGGCGCCGTGCGCAGCTGGCCGATGCTGTTCGGCCTGCTTGCGCTGCCGCTGGGGATCGCGCTGGCCCGGCAGGTACTGGGCGGAGCCGACGGCCGTTCGCTCATCCGGGTGCTGGGTCAGACCGGGCTGCTGCTGCTGATCTGGTCAACCACCACTGCTGTCGGGCTGGCGCTTGGCTTCCTCGGCTGAACCGGCCGCCCCCTCGACGTCCTCGCCACGCAGCCGCGCCCGCAGCGCCTCGCGCTCGGCGGAGCGGCGCTGCCCGGCCACCGCGAGCGCGGTGTCGAGCCGGGCCCGCAGCCCGCGGAACAGCACCATCGACAGCGGCAGGGCGACGATGAAGGCCACGAGCAGTGAGATGAGGAACGGGACACCCGCCAGCATCATCACAGCTGTGACAACGGCGACGAGACCGAGCCGCGCCAGCACGTAGAGCGCGATGGTGAGCGGCACCCCCGGTGCCGTCGAGGACGTGGGCGTTGTCATGCCACGAGCCTACGACCAGGGCGATCCGTCCTTCGAGGGCCGCCCGACCACCCCTTCATGCAGGGTGTCCGGTTCGTCCTTTAAGAGCCCTTTACCTCCGGACAACCGTTCGAGTACCTGGGGTCCGAGGTGTCACGATGGCCCGGTAACAGCAGCGATGCGGAGGTCCCACCGATGACCGTCACGACACAGACGAACGGCAGCGAACGCCTGCTCACCCCGGGCGAGGTTGCCGCCCTGTTCCGCGTCGACCCCAAGACCGTGACCCGTTGGGCATCGGCCGGAAGGATCGGCTCCATTCGAACTCCCGGCGGCCACCGAAGGTTCCGCGAGTCCGAGGTCCGCGGGATGCTCGCCGATCTCACCAGCGAGGCCACGCTGCCACCGGCACGCTGACCCGCAGCGCCGGGAGGGTTACAGATCTCTGACTTCACCCCTGTGAAGCGTCCGCTCCGCTAATCTCGGTTGCGGAGGTGGTCGGAGATGTTGTTCCTCATCGCGTTCGTCGGCGCTGCGGTCATCGCTCTCGTGCTGTGGAAGGCGATGAACACCGTGCGCGGAGAGATCCCGCAGGAGCCTGTTCGTCGGTCTCCGACGGGTGTCACGCGCACGCGGGTGAGCGGCCCGGACGACGATCCTGATTTCCTGCGCCAGCTCGACGAGCGGGTGCGCAAGCCGGAGGACCCGCCGGCGAGCTGAACATCACGAGCAGCGGATCTCCCCGAGCAGCAGTCGCGCGCTTCGCAGACTCCGGGTGCCGTGCCGAGAGGCATGAGGCACCCGCGGTCCGCGAAGCGCGTTTCTGTGTCTGAGCTCGGTGGCGGTCCGACCTCAGGTGGTGTGGGCACCCTCGAACGCGTCGGCCACCGACGCCGCCAGCTCCAGCAATGCCATGCGCGTGCCCGGCTCCAACCGGTCCAGGTCGACCTCGGCGCCCTCCTCGAGGTGCGCGTCGAACGGGATCTTCACGACGGTGCGGCAGCGGGCCGCGAAGTGCTCGGCCACGCGGTCCAGGTCCACGCCGCCCGCGGACCGGTGCACGCAGTTGATGACCGCCACCGAGTTGCTCACCAGATCGCCGTGCCCGTGGGCGTCGAGCCAGTCCATCGTGGCCGACGCGCTGCGCGCACCGTCGATCGAGCCCGACGACACGATGATCAGCTGGTCGGCCACGCCCAGCACGCCGTACATCGCCGAGTGCATCAGTCCGGTGCCGCAGTCGGTGAGCACGATGTTGTAGAAGTGCTCGAGCAGGTTGACGGTGCGCCGGTAGTCGTCCTCGCTGAACGCCTCCGACACGGCCGGGTCCTGCTCGCTGGCCAGCACCTCGAGCCGCGACGGGCCCTGTGAGGTGTAGGCCCGCACGTCGGTGTAGCGGCGCACCCGCTGGGCGTCGCGCAGCAGGTGGCGCACGGTGGCGCTGGTCTCGAGCGGGATCTTCTGGCTCAGCGTGCCGCGGTCCGGGTTGGCGTCGACGGCCACCACGCGGTCGCCGCGCAGCGACGAGAACGTGGCACCGAGCGTGGCCGTGACCGTGGTCTTGCCGACGCCGCCCTTCAGGCTCAGCATCGCGATCTTGTAGCAGCCCAGCAGCGGCTGGTTGACGCGAGCGGTGAGCTCACGGCGACGGATGTCGAGCGGGCTCTCCCCCGGGTTGAACATGCGCCCGGTCATCAGGTACACCGCTCGGCGCCAACCCGACTGCGGCGGCCGCTTCGTGGGCCGCAGCAACCGGGCCGACGACAGGTCGGTGCCGGGCCGGTCCGAGCCGCTGCGGGCGCGCTGGGCCTCCTGCGCCGCGACGGCTCCCGGCTCGGTCCACCGGCCCGTCCCGCGCGGCGGGGTGCGGGCGGCCTCCGGGACCGGCGTGACCCGTTCCGGGGCCGGGAACGGTTGGCTGGGCGGGCCGGCCGAGGGCACCCGCGGAGTGGGCAGCGGCGGCGTGAGCGGCGGCGAGGCGGCCGGCGGTGGGCCCGGGAGCGGCGGGGCGGGCTCCGCCGCCTCCGGCTCCGGATGCGGCATGCGGATCGGCCCCACCGGGCCGGTGGTGAACGGGTCGATCGGGCCGCGCCACTCCGACGGCGGGGTGTGCAGCCCCGGCTCGGCTTCGTCGTAGGGCTCGTCGGCGAGAGCCTCCGGCTCGGGCTCCGGAACGGGCGCAGGTTCGACCGGTGCGACGTAGGGGCGCGAGGCGCGCGCAGGCACGGCACCCCACCGTTCACGGACGTAGCGCCCGACGGAACCGTCCGGGTAGTCCGGATCGTCGTCGGACTCACGCTGGGTCATCGATACATCCCGCCGAACCCGCAACACTGACCGCTCAACCGTCTCACGGACGCCGACGGTAGTCGCGCCGCTGCTCTGGGTCGAGGCGCGGACGGGTGTTGCCCGAACCTCGGATGGTGCGTCAGCCGAGCCCGGCGTAGGAGTGCAGGCCGGCGACCACCATGTTGATGAAGAACAAGTTGAAGATCATTGTGGCGAACCCGGCGACGTTGATCCAGGCGGCGCGCTCGGCACGCCACCCGGCCGTGGCCCGCGCGTGCAGGTAGCCCGCGTAGATCACCCAGGCGATGAAGGCGACCGTCTCCTTCGGGTCCCAGCCCCAGAACCGGCCCCATGCAGCCTCGGCCCAGATCGCGCCGCAGATCACCGCGAACGTGTAGAGCGGGAGCCCGATGATCGTGGTGCGGTAGGCCACCCGGTCGAGCCGGTCGGCCGTCGGGAGCTTCGCCGTGAACTGCGGGAACAGGCTCGAGCGACGCAGCAGGAACAGCACGCTCGCCACGCCGGGCACCAGCAGCAGCCCGCACGAGATGCTGATGGCCGTGACGTGGATCACGAGCCAGTAGGACTGCAGTGCCGGCATCACGGGCGCCGCGCGCGTGTAGAGGACGGTGCCGCCGAGGAACATCAGGATCAGCACCGGCAGGAGCACGAACATGCCGACGGGGCGCGCCGAGGGTGCCTTGCGCAGCACCAGCAGCCAGGTCACCACGGCGGCCAGGGTGATGGCCGCGGTGAACTCGTACATGTTGCCCAGCGGCCAGCGGCCAGCGGTGATGCCGCGCAGGACGATCGAGGTCAGGTGCAGCACGACGCCGAGGATGACGAGCGCCACACCCATCCGGCCCAGTCGATCGGTGCGGGAGCGCCCGGCGGGGACCTCGGCCGGAACATCGGCCTGCTCCACCTCGGGACCGCCCGCGCCGACGAGCACGGCCTTCGGCGTGCGCGTGGACGAGTACTCGAGCGCGTGCAGCACCATCGCCAGCAGGTACACGCCGGCAGCGGCCATGAACAAGCGATCGCTGTAGAGCGCCAGATCGGTGAGCATCAGCCGTCCTTCTCCTCTGCGGTGCCGGCCGGGATGCCGAGCAGGTCCACACACATGCGGTCGAACTCCTCGCCGTAGCCCGCGCGATCGGTGCGCGCGAGGCCACCGATCTCCACGACGGTACGTTCGACGCCATCGGCGCCGGTCAGCGGGGTGAGGCGGGCCCAGAACCGGCGCCTGCGCACCGCCAGCGACACGGCGAGGCCGACCAGCATCAGCACGGCGAACACGAGCACGCCCGTCTCGCCCGGATCGTGGCTGACCTGCAGGGCGACCCACTGCCGCACGTCGTCGAAGTGCACGACCGTGCCGTCGTCGAGCGTGACGGACTGGCCGGGCACCAGGTTGGCCCGCGCCACCCGCACCAGCGCGCCGGAGTCGATCTTGCTCTGGTCCACCTGGAAGATCGACTGGCCGCGGCCGTCGTCGAGGCCGAGATCGCCACGCAGCACGTCGATGGCAACCTCGGGGTCGCGCAGGGCGGGATACACCGACGTCACGACCTGGCCCCCGGAACTGGTCGGGGCGAGCAGGCCGGTGATCGCGAGCCCGCTGGCGCGGCGCTGGGCCTCGTCCGTGACGCCGGGGCGGGCGAACTTCGTGGCGCCTTCCGACAGGTAGGTGGTGGTGTCGACCGGCCGCCACTGGATCTCGCCGGTGCGCTGCTGGCCGTCGGGGAAGGTGACGGTGAAGCGCGGGGCGTAGCCGTGGTTGAGCAGGTAGACGCGGCTGCCGTCGGTGCGCAGCGGGTTGTTGACCGCGAGCGGGAACGGCCGCCACTCCGTGCTGCCCGCGGCCAGGTCGGCACCGGTCTGGTAGCCGAGGCTGGCCCGGTAGCTGACGGCCTGGCCGTTGGGCAGGAACTCCGCGTCGAAGTCGTCGACGCGGATGCAGAACGGGTCGAGGTCGGTGCCGTCGACGCGCAGGCCGGCGCGGAACGAGTCGTAGCCGAGGATGCCGGTGTTGCAGAACTGGCCGCCGTCGGCCAGCACGATCACTTGACCCTCGTAGCCGAACAGCTTGCCGACCGCGAAGCCGATGAGCAGGCCGATGAGGCTGAGGTGGAACACCAGGTTGCCGGCCTCGCGCAGGTGGCCCTTCTCCGCGGAGACGGCCAGCCCGGCCCCCTCGGCGACCTCCTCGCGGCGCCAGCCCTTCAACCGGGTGCGCACGGCGGCGGCCGCGTCATCGAGACCCACCTCGAGCGTGGCGGTGCCGTGGTGGGGCAGCCGGGCGAGGTTGCGCGGGGTGGCCACGGGCTTCGCGCGCAGCCCGCGCGCGTGCTCGATGGCCCTGGGCAGCACGCAGCCGACGAGCGACACCATGAGCAGCAGGTAGACCGCCGCGAACCACGGCGCGGCGAAGACGTCGAAGAAGCCCAGCTTGTCGAGCACCGGGGCGAGCGCCGGGTAGTCGGTGAAGTACTGGTCCACCAACGACTGGTTCAGCGAGCGCTGCGGCAGCAGCGCGCCCGGCAGCGCGCCGAGCGCGAGCAGGAACAGCAGGATCAGAGCCGTGCGCATCGACGTGAGGCCGCGCCAGCCGTTGCGCAGCACGGCGAGGGGGTGCCGGCGCCGCGGCGGCTCGGGGGCCTCGGCCGGTCGCGTGGGCGTGTCGGTGGGGGTAGCCATCGGCTAGAGCACCGGGACGAAGCTGGCGACGGCCGTCTGCAGCTTGGCCAGTATCCCGCCCCACAACCCGCTGACCAGCAGCAGGCCCACCGCCACCAGCAGCACGCCCCCGCCGATCTGGATGGCGCGCGTGTGGCGGCGCAGCCAGCCCAGCGCCCGCACCGCGCGCGAGGCGCCCAGCGCGATGAGGACGAACGGCAGCCCGAGGCCCGCGCAGTAGGCGAGGGTGAGGACGACGCCACGCAGGGAGCCACCACCGGTGCCCGCGGCCACGGCGACGACACCCGCGAGCGTCGGGCCGATGCACGGCACCCAGCCGAGCCCGAACACGGCACCCAGCAGCGGCGCGCCCCAGACCCCGGCCCGGGGCACCCAGTGCACGCGCTTCTCGTTCTGCAGCACCGGGATGAGCCCGACGAACGCCAGGCCCATCGCGATCATCACGACGCCGCCGACGCGCTGCAGCACGGCCTCGTTGTCGACCAGTGCGTCCGACAGCCAGACGACGCCGACGAGGATCGCCCCGAACACCACGGTGAACCCGGCGACGAACAGCCCGGCCGCCCCGGCCACCCGCCACCGGCCCGACCGCTGCACCTCCGCCTGCGCGACCGTGGCGGGCGGGGCGTCGGCACCGACGAGACCGGCCAGGTAGGCGAGGTATCCCGGGACCAGCGGCACCACGCACGGCGAGGCGAAGCTGACCGCACCCGCGAGCACGGCAACGGCCGCTGCGAGCAGCAGCGGGCCCGAGACCGCGAGGGTGGTCGAAGGATCCATCACTCGGAAGGGTAGGCCCGTCCTCCGACCAGCCGCGAACCGGGTTCTACGACGTGTAGTGGATCGAGCCGGGACCGGCTGTTCCCCGCGTTGCAGGAAGCGCGGGGACGGGTCGTGGGCAGCCGTTGCGGACGCGGGCCCCCGCGTTGCAGGAAAGTCCGTCATGGCCTTCGGCCGCCATGAAAGAGGAGAACCGGGACGTCGGTTGCGGATGGGAGTGTGCTCCGCTCTACAGCGCCCTCGCCGGGCCGGCAGATCAACTGGAGGGGGGTTGTGCCCTCCCGGGGCGCGCGAGCCGCACGCCACGGCCCTGTCGATGACGCTGCGGTGCGGCTCGCGCGGATCATGCTCGCCGAGGCGCACGGCAGGGGCCCGGCGTGGGGCGCTGCGGTGCGGGTGGGGTGATCAACGCCCACTGGTTCGGTGTTGACCATGACCCAGTGGGCGTTGATCTTCGTGCCGGGTGGTCGAGCGCGCACTGGCTCATGATCGAACCGGAACCGGTGGGCGTTGATCACTCGCCCGGCGCGGCGGGCTCTCGCAACGGGGCCGGCGCGGGGGCATCGGATGCGCTTCCCGGTAGGTCCCGCTGGTAGGCCGCCTTCGGATGGGGATTGTCCTGACAGCCACTTTCCTGCAACGTCATTGCGGGAAAGTGGCTTTCCAGCAAAGATCAACACGCCGGGGCGATCACTCCGCCGCCAGCCGCTGGATCAGCGGGATCAGCTCGGGCACCCGGACCTGCAGGAGGTCGATGTAGGCCACCCGGTGGTGCTTGTCGAGCACGATCGTGAGCGGCACGACGTTGCGCGGCAGCCCGCCGAGGCTCGACAGCGTGCGGCCCGGGTTGTCGAAGATCGAGTCGTAGGTCAGTGCGCGGTCGCGGACGAAGTCGGTGGCGGCCTGCCGGTCGTCACGCACGTTGATGCCCAGCACCGCGGCCCCGAGCGGCGCCGTCTGCTGCTGCACGAACTCCAGGTCCGGGGCCTCGGTGCGGCACGGTCCACACCACGATCCCCAGATGTTGATCACGACGACCTTGCCGGGGTAGCTGTCGAGCCCGACCGTCTGCCCGTCGTGGAGCAGGCTCGGCCCGCTCAGGCCGCGCACCTCGCCGCGGGCCGAGGGCGGGTCGAACGTGAGCTCGGTCTTGCCACCGGGTGCGACGAACTGGAAGTCGCCACCGGTGGCCACGGCGTCCTTGCTGGTGGAGCAGCCGGCGAGCAGCACGAGCAGCGCCACCGCGACGGCGACGGCGCGTCTCATGCGCCGGTCTGCGTCGGAGCGCTGGACCCTGCGGGCTCGGTGTAGCGCACCTGCGTGAGCTCCTCCCCGCTGAACACCAGCGAGGTGAGTGAGGCCAGCGCGCACTGCCGCTTGCGGGGGTCGTGCCACAGCCGCTGGCCCGTGACGAACCGGCGCAGCGTCCAGATCGGCAGCTGGTGCGACACGCACAGCACCTCGTGGCCGGTGCCCAGCGCCCGCGCCCGGTGGACGGCCGCGAGCATCCGGTGTGCGATCTGCAGGTACGGCTCGCCCCACGAGGGGGTGAACGGATCCCGCAGCAGCGGCCAGTTGCGCGGGCTGCGCAGCGCACCGTCGCCGACGGCCACCTTCTTGCCCTCGAACTTGTTGTCGGCCTCGATCAGCCCGTCGTCGGAGCCGATGGTGAGCCCGTGCGCGGCGGCGATCGGGCCCGCCGTCTCCTGCGCGCGCTGCAGCGGAGAGGCCACGACGGCGACGATGTCGGCGTCGGTCAGCACCTTCGCGACGATCTCGGCCTGGTGTCGGCCGTTGTCGGAGAGCCGGAACCCGGGGATCCGCCCGTAGAGGATCTTGTCGGGATTGAAGACCTCGCCGTGGCGCAGCAGGTGCACGATCGTCTGCTCCGGCTCGCTCACGGCGCCACCGCCGCCGCGGCCGCACGGGCGGCGGCCGGCAGCGCGGCCTCGATGACCTGCCACGCCTCGTCGTCCAGCGCGGCGGAGACGAACCACGCCTCGTACGCGCTCGGCGGCGGGTAGACGCCGCGGTCGAGCAGCGCGTGGAAGAACGCCGGGAACCGCCAGGTGGCCGCTGCCTGAGCGCCCGCGTAGTCGTGCACCTCGTCGGCGGTGAAGAACACCGACAGCATGTTGGCCGCGTACTGCACGCGGTGCGGCACGCCCGCCGCCGTCAGCGCGGCGCCGATGAGCCCGCCCAGCCGCACGGCGTTGGCGTCGAGCGCCGCGTAGACGGCGTCGTCGGCGGCCCGCAGCGTGGCGAGGCCCGCCGCCACGGCCACGGGGTTTCCCGAGAGCGTGCCTGCCTGGTAGACGGGCCCGGCCGGGGCGAGGTGCGCCATGTACTCGGCCGGACCCCCGAACGCCGCCGCCGGCAGCCCGCCCGACATGACCTTGCCGAACGTGTAGAGGTCGCCCGCCACGCCGTCGATGCCGAACCAGCCCGACGGCGACACGCGGAACCCGGTCATCACCTCGTCGACCACCAGCAGTGCGCCGTGGGCGTGGCAGACCTCGCGCAGTGCCGCGTTGAAGCCCGGCAGGGGCGCAATGGCGCCCATGTTGCCCGCTGCGGCCTCCGTGATCACGCAGGCGACCTCGGTGCCCCTGGCGGCGAACACGGCGCGCACGGCCTCGATGTCGTTGTAGGGCACGACCACCGTGTCGGCCGCCTGCGCGCCCGTGACACCCGGGCTGGTGGGCAGGCCGAGCGTGGCGACACCGGAGCCGGCCTGGGCCAGCAGCGCGTCGACGTGGCCGTGGTAGCAACCGGCGAACTTGATGATCACCTTGCGGCCGGTGATGCCGCGCGCGAGCCGGATGGCACTCATCGTGGCCTCGGTGCCGGAGTTGACCAGGCGCACCTGCTCGACCGGACCGACCCGGCCGATGATCGCCTCGGCGAGCTCGATCTCCGCCGCCGTCGGGGCGCCGAACGACAGCCCCGAACCGGCCGCCGTGCGCACGGCCTCGACGACCGCCGGATGCGCGTGACCCAGGATCATCGGGCCCCACGAGCAGATCAGGTCGACATAGGAGTTGCCGTCGGCATCGGTCAGCCAGGGGCCCGCCGCCGACGCGATGAACCGCGGCGTGCCACCCACGGAGGTGAACGCCCGCACCGGCGAGTTCACCCCACCGGGGATGGCCGCCGACGCGCGGGCGAACAGATTGCTGGACGCCGCGGTGCCGCGGCCGGTCACGAGCGAGGAAGGCGCACTACCCACGCCAGCAGTCTTACAGCCGCCGCGGCGGCCGGCTCAGGCGGTGCGCCGCTTGCCGGCGAAGTAGCGGTTGGCGTCGCCCAGGAAGAACGTGACCGTGCCCCCGATGCAGAGCACCGCGAGCCCCAGCACGATGAGCAGGCTGCTGCCGTCGCCGCCCAGCTGCGTGACCAACGAGAAGACCAGCAACAGCGCGAAGATCACGCTCATGATCGTGAGGAGGATCCGCGCCCAGCCGCGGCCCAGGAACGCGAGCACCGCGAAGACGACGTAGAGCACGCCGATCACCGCGATCACGCCCGCGACCCAGCGCAGCACGCTGACGAACGTCTGGGCCGTGATCCCCGCCTGCGCGACCTGCGGGTTGTTGATGATCTGCGTCGAGATGTTGTCGACGTTGAGCGGCGCGACCGCGAAGAGGATGCCGAACGCGAGGAACGGCAGCGCGCTGATCACGATCATCACCAGCCCGACCACCATGATCGGGGGCCGCTTCGGTCCGGTGTCCCGGCCGGCGGCGCCCGCTTGGTACGGCGTGCCGTACGGGTTGTAGGCGAGCCCCGGCTGACGCTGGTTGGCCCCGTAGGGCGACTGGCCCCCGTAGGGGCCCTGCTGGCCGCCGTAGGGGGGCTGCTGACCGTAACCGGGCTGCTGGCCCTGGCCCGGCTGACCGTAGGGCCCGGGCGGGGAGTACCCGCCCGGGCCGTACGCGCCCTGCTGTGGCCCCTGCGCCTGCCGGCCGTCGCCGTGCGGGTCGTGCGGTGTCGTCACGGGCGCCACCGTATTTCCCAGCCGGGTGGCTGTCTACGCAGGTACATCGACTGGATTGCCGAACTCCGGGTACTACTGGGCCTTGATGACGATCGTGTTGCTCCACTTGTCGTGCAGCGCCCGGCGCAGCGGCACGTCGGTGATGACGAAGATGCCGTCGACGATGCTGAACACCGCGATGAGCAGCCACACGAGCGCGCCGAGGAACGGCACGAACGCGAGCAGGCCGGCGACCGCGAAGACGCCGGGGTAGATCGCGGCGCGCTTCATCAGGGTGGCCGAGTCCGGACGGCTGCCGTTGGCCGCGACCAGGCGCGTCTTCATGACGATCTTGCCGAGCGTCTGGCCGTTGCGCGAGTGCATGAAGTAGTCGTAGCCGGCGTAGAGGATGCCGCCCACCAGCGTCGGGATCACGGCCAGCAGCGTGATGTTGAACGACGTGTAGCTGGTGAAGAAGATGGCCGTGGCGATCGCGGCGAGGATGGCCTGGACGATCCCGAACAGGATCCCGTCGATGATGCGGGCGACGAGCCGCTCCCACCACTCCGGGATCGGGCCGGGAGCACCCGGCGGGACCGGGAGCGGTGCCGCGCCGTAGCCCTGCTGCTGGGGCGGGCCGTAGCCCTGGGGGGGCCCGTAGCCCTGGGGCGGCTGACCGTAGCCCTGCTGCTGCGGGGGCGGGCCGTAGCCGGGTGGAGGCTGCTGCGCGTAGCCGGGCGGGGGGCCGTATCCGGGGGGAGGCTGCTGTGCGTATCCGGGCGGCGGTCCGCCCTGTTGCGGCGGAGGCCCGTATCCGGGCGCGGGCGGCTGCCCGGGCTGACCCTGCCACTGCGGGTCCGAAGGCGACGTCATGTGGCGAAAGGTATGGCCACCCGCGATGCATGTCCAGCTTGATCGCGCAACCGTGACTTTCGTCAATGGACCTCATTGGGGCCAAATGGACCTCAAACGAGGCGTTCGGCCGCCTCGGTGGCCCAGTACGTGAGCACGATGTCGGCGCCGGCGCGGCGGATCGACGTCAGCGTCTCGACGATCGCGCGATCGCGGTCGATCCAGCCGTTGGCGGCGGCGGCCTCGACCATCGCGTACTCGCCGGAGACCTGGTAGGCCGCGACCGGCACGTCCGCGCTCTCCGCGACGGCCCGCAGCACGTCGAGGTAGGCCATCGCGGGCTTGACCATGACCATGTCCGCGCCCTCGTCGAGGTCGAGCGCCAGCTCGCGCAGCGACTCCCGGACGTTGGCCGGATCCTGCTGGTAGGTCTTGCGATCGCCCTTGAGCTGCGAGTCGACGGCCTCGCGGAACGGGCCGTAGAACGCCGACGCGTACTTGGCGGTGTAGGCGAGGATGCCGGTGTCGGTGTGGCCCGCGGCGTCGAGCGCGTCGCGGATGACGCGGACCTGGCCGTCCATCATGCCGCTCGGGCCGAGCAGGTGGGCCCCGGCCGCGGCCTGGGCCACCGCCATCTCGGCGTAGACGGCGAGCGTGGCGTCGTTGTCGACCGAACCGTCGGCAGCGAGCACGCCGCAGTGGCCGTGGTCGGTGAACTCGTCGAGGCACGTGTCGGCCATGAGCACCGCCGCGTCCCCGATCTCGGCGCGGACGTCACGCAGCGCGGCGTTGAGCACGCCGTCGGGATCCACCCCTGCCGACCCGTTCGCGTCGCGCACCGCCGGCACGCCGAACAGCATCAGCCCGCCCACCCCCGCCTGCACCGCCTCCACGGCCGCCTTGCGCAGCGAGTCGCGCGTGTGCTGGACGACGCCGGGCATCGAGGCGATCGGGATCGCCTCGGCGGCGCCCTCCTTGACGAACATCGGCAGCACCAGGTGCCGGGGCCGCAGATCGGTCTCCGCGACGAGGCGTCGCAGTGCCGGGGTGGAGCGCAGCCGCCGGGGCCGCTGGGTGGGGAAGGCCATGGGTTCAGGGTAGGCCCGGGAGTGCTGCCCAGATCGCAGCATGGTGGCCATCCACACGTTGGATCGCAGGATGGCCACCATGCTGCGATGGGGGTGGCCGGCGGCGGGAGTGAATCGGGTGCTGCGGTGCCTCAGCGGCGTCGGGCCTTCGCCTTCCGCGGCGGCGGCAGTGCGCCTTCCGCACGCAGCCGGGCCGCGTGTGCCGCCAGCGCGTCAACGAGTGCCGGCACGCGGGACTCCTCGGGCTGGACGTCGACGCGCAGGCCGAACTCGCGGGCGGTCTCGGCCGTCTGCGGGCCGATGCACGCGACGATCGTGCGGGCGTGGGGCTTGCCCGCGATCCCGACGAGGTTGCGCACGGTGCTGGAGCTGGTGAAGCACACCGCGTCGAACCCGCCGGTCTTGATCGCCTCGCGGATCGGCGCGGGCGGCGGGGCGGCCCGGACGGTGCGGTAGGCGGTGACGTCGTCGATCTCCCAGCCGCGATCGCGGAGGCCGGCGGCGAGCGTCTCGGTGGCGATGTCGGCCCGCGGGAGCAGGACGCGGTCCACCGGGTCGAGCACGTCGTCGTAGGGCGGGAAGATCGAGAGCAGGCCCTCCGACGAGGTCTCGGCGGGCTCGGTCTCGTCGGGCACGATCTCGGGGTTGATCCCGAAGGCCCGCACCTTCTCGGCCGTGGCCGCACCGACGCAGGCGATCTTGACGCCGGAGAACGCGCGGGCGTCGAGGCCGAACTCGGCGAACTTCTCCCACACCGCACGCACCGCGTTGGTGGAGGTGAACACGACCCACTGGTAGCGGCCGTCGACGAGCCCCTTGACGGCGCGCTCCATCTGCGTGGGCGAGCGGGGCGGCTCCACCGCGATGGTGGGCACCTCCTCCGCCGTGGCGCCGTGCACCGCGAGGCGGTCGCTCATGGCGCCCGCCTGGTCCTTGGTGCGGGGCACCAGCACGCGCCAGCCGTACAGCGCGCGCGACTCCCACCAGGACAGCTCGGCGCGCAGGCCGACCTCGGCGCCGACGGCCAGCACCAGCGGGCCGTCGAGGTCGGAGCCCTCGGCGGCGAGCGTGGCCAGCGTGGCCTGCACCGTGCGCTGCGTGGTGGTGGTCCCGCTGGACGTGACGGCGACCGGCGTCTGCGCCGCCATGCCGTGCTCGGTGAGCGAGGAGGCCACCTCGGAGAGGTGCGACGCGGTGGCGTGCAGCACGAGGCTGCCCGGTGCCGCGGCCAGCCGCGCCCAGTCGACACCGGCGCGGACGTCGGCCTCGATGTGGGCCGAGCCGAGCGGTACGCCGGAGTAGGCGGGGACGGCCGTGCCGGCGGGCACTCCCGGGATCACGTCGAAGGCGACGCCTGCGGCGGCCACGGCGATGGCCTCCTTGACGACGGAGTCGACCGTGAAGGGATCGCCGCTGACCAGCCGCGTGACCATGCGGCCGCTCTCGGCCTCCGCGATCAGGTCCTTGGCGACGTCATCGGGCTGGCCGACGGCCGGACGCACCTCGGCACCGTCGGCGACGAGCGCCAGGATGGTGTCGGGCACGTCGGCGTCGGTGATCACCAGCGGTGCGTTGGTGAGCGCGGTGCTCGCGCGCACGGTCAGCAGGCCCGGGTCGCCCGGGCCGCAGCCCACGAAAGCGACACGTCCCGGCGACGATGCGCGCGGCGTGGAAGGAACACGGTTCATCTGTTGGAACTCCCGATCCAGCGGTTCTCGTGGGGTGCCGGGCCGTCCAGCAGCGTCGTGCCCCCCATGTCGAGCAGCTCAGCGGCCAGGGCCGCTCCGAGCTTCTCGGCCTCGTCCATGTCTCCTGTCGCCGACGCGCGCAGGAGCGCACCGTCGGTCGTGCCGAGCACCGCACGCAGTGAGACGCGATCGACCACGCGTCCCTCGTCGTCGATGTCGGACACCACATCGGCAAGCGCCCCTATCGGTGCGCTGCAGCCTGCTTCGAGCGCGGCGAGCACGGCCCGTTCGGCCGTGACGGCTGCCCTCGTGAACTCGTCGTCGAGCACCTCGGCCAGCAGGCGCACGAGCTCGAGGTCCTCCGCCCTGCACTCGATCGCCAGCGCGCCCTGAGCGGGCGCCGGCAGCATCTGCAGCGGGTCCAGCAGCTCGGTGGCCTCACCGATCCGGCCGAGCCTGCGCAGCCCGGCGGCCGCGACGACCACGGCGTCGAGCTCCCCCGAGGCCACCTTGCCGACACGCGTGTCGACGTTGCCGCGGATCGGCACGATCTCCAGCCCGAGGCCGAGCGCGTCGAGCTGAGCGCGTCGCCGCGCCGATCCCGTGCCCACGCGGGCCCCGGCCGGCAGCTCGCCGAGCACCTTGCCGTCGCGGGCGACCAGCGCGTCGCGGGGGTCCTCCCGCGTCGGCACCGCCGCCAGCCGCAGCCGCGGGTCGGGCGCCGTGGGCAGGTCCTTGTAGGAGTGCACCGCGATGTCGACCTCGCCGCGGGCGAGCGCCTCGCGCAGCTTCGCGACGAAGACGCCGACGCCCAGCTCCGCGACGGGGACGCTCGAGCGATCGCCCGCGGTGCTGACCTCGACGAGCTCGGTGGGATGGCCGGCGGCGCGCAGCCGTTCGGCGATGGTGCCGCTCTGCGCGACGGCGAGCGCGCTCGGGCGGGTGCCGACGCGAAGGACCTGCGTCATCCCAGGCTCCCCTCGTGACCCGTGTGGGGCCAGTCGTCCAGCGCCAGGTTCTCCGGGATCAGCGACTCCAACCCGGTGGTGTCGCCGGCGCGGGTCTCCAGCGTGCCGAGCACGTCGCCGCTGCGCTGCAGCGCGACCGCGGCGGGTGTCTGCGGGTCGAGCTCGAACAGCTTGCGCAGTGCCGCGGCGTAGCTGTCGCCGTCCGGCCCCTCGGCGAGGCGCTTGACCTGCACGGTGGGGGTGTGGAGCAGCTTGTCGACGACCCGGCGCACGGTGCGGCTGAACTCGTCGCGCACATGACCGTCGAGCTCGGGGAGCTTCGAGTTCAGGCGCAGCAGCTCGGCGTCGATCACCTCGGAGGCGCGCCTGCGCAGCGCCGTGACCGTGGGCGTGACCTCGGCCGAGCGCTGCGCGGCGAGGTAGGCCTGCGCCTCGTCGGCGACGAGGCCCTGCGCGGCGGCGACGGCGGCGCCGCGCTCGCCGGTGGAGAGCCTGCGCTGCAGGCCGACGAGGTCGATGACGGTGACGCCGGGCAGCGCGGCAACGGCGGGGTCGACGTCGCGGGGCAGGCCCAGGTCGACGACGGCGAGCGGCCGGCCGTTGCGCGCGGCCACGGCGGCTGCGACGGCGGCCTGTTCGACGACGATCCCGACCGCGCCGGTGCAGGCGACCAGCACGTCGGCGGTGGCCAGCTCGTGCTCGAGCGTCTCGAGCAACGCGGCGCGGGCGGGCGTGCCGTGGCCCGCCGTGGTGTCGGCGAGGCGCTCCGCGCGCTCCGGGGTGCGGTTGAGCACGACGATCTCGGCCGCGCCGGCACGGCGCAGGTGAGCGGCGGCGAGGCCGCCCATCGCACCGGCACCGACGATCACGGCGCGGCGCCCGGCGAGATCACCGCCGAGGACCTCGGCCGCGTCGGCGAGCGCCTCCGACACGACGGAGGCACCGGCGGCATCGATACCGGTGCGGGCGTGCACCCGCTTGCCGACGCGCAGCGCGTGCTGGGCGAGCTCGTGCACGACCCGGCCGGCGGAGCCGGCCTCCTCGGCCGTGGCGTACGCGGTGCGCAGCTGGCCGAGGATCTGGGCCTCGCCGACCACCATCGAGTCCAGCCCGGAGGCGACGGCGAACAGGTGCTGCACCGCGGAGCCCGCGTAGTGCACGTAGACGTGCTCGGTGAGCTCGTGCATCGGCATCCCGGCGTGGCGGCCCAGCACCGCGGAGACGTCGGCGAGACCGCCGTGGAACGCCTCGACCACCGCGTAGATCTCGATGCGGTTGCAGGTGGACAGCAGCACCGCCTCGGAGACGTGCGCCGCCTTGAGCAGCTCGTCGAGCAGCTTGGGTACGTCGTCGGCCGAGACCGCGGCGCGTTCGAGCACCTCGACCGGCGCGCTGCGGTGCGAGAGCCCCACTACGAGAACTGTCATCGGATCTGCCCTCCGGACCCGTTCACGGATCCGATCACGGTGCCGTTCACAGCCCCGTTCGCGGGACTGCCGGCAGCGGCATGCCCGTTGAGCGGCGCTGCAGCAGGATCGATCCCGGAGTCGAGATCGTCCTCGAGCTGGCGACGGGCCACGTGGAACGCGAGTATCTGCAGCTCCACGGCCAGGTCCACCTTGCGGACCTCGACCTGGTCGGGCACCTGCAGCACGACCGGGGCGAAGTTGAGGATGCACTGCACGCCGGCGTCGACGAGCAGATCGCACACCGCCTGCGCGGCGGGCCCGGGCGTGGCGACCATCCCGATCGTGATGCCGCGCTCTGCGCAGATCTGCGGGATCGTCCGGACGTGCTCGACGAGGATGCCGTTGATGTGGATGCCGACGAGGTCGGGGTCGACATCGAACAGCGCTGTGACGGGGAACCCACGCCCGCCGAACCCGCCGTAGCCCGCCAGCGCGTGCCCGAGGTTGCCCACCCCCACCAGTGCGACGGCCTGGCGGTGGTTGAGCCCCAGCGCGCGCTCGAGCTGGTGCAGCAGCGCGGAGATCTCGTAGCCGACACCGCGGATGCCGTAGGACCCGATGTAGGAGAGGTCCTTGCGGAGCTTGGCCGGGTTGACCCCGGACGCTGCGGCGAGCTCGTCGCTGGAGACCGTGTCGGCGCCCTGTTCGGCGAGCTCTCCGAGCATCCGCAGGTAGACGGCGAGCCGGGCGACGCTGGCCTCGGGGATGGACCGTGGCCTCGCGGCGGTCGTACCCTCGGAGGGTGCCTGCGGCGGCACGCTCACGGTTGCTCCTCGCTGACGCTCGAACTCGGGGTGGCCGTGTGCCCACGATCCCGGTGGCCGGGCTGGTCGTGGAGATGACCCCCGGCCGGATGACCCCCGGGATCGGGCGTTGACGGCGACTGAGTTACACGGTAGTCGCTTGTGAACACACGCACAAAGTTGCGATCTTGAACGCGATCGTGCTCGCACGCAGCGTCCGCGATCGGATACCGGTGGTCGCCGACGGGCTGCCGCTCGTCGCAGGAACACCCCTCTGACATGCCGAAGGGGCGGCCCCGGAGTGCGGGACCGCCCCTGTGGATCACGCGTTTCCGCGCTTGTGCCGCTCGGCGAAGTGGATCTCCAGCCAAGATCAGCTCTTCGGCATGAGGACCTTGTCGATGACGAAGACGGTGGCGTTGGAGGTGGGGATGTTGCCG